>CAXBNO010000715.1:0-1502 GCA_963976775.1 uncultured Kordiimonadales bacterium | reverse complement strand
AGGCACCTTCCGGAGCCGGGTCCGTGCTGATCTGGATGCCGGAGGTGATGCAGATCTCGGCCATGTCGAGACCGTCGAGCAGTGCCGCGTCTTCCGCCGAGACATGCACGACCGGCGCGGCCTGCAGGCTGGCACCGATCCGCTTCTCCCGCCGCTCCACCTCCAGCGCGCCGGTGACGACGCGGCGGATGCGGGCGATGCGGTCCCAGCGGGCCGCCAGATTGTCGTTCAGCCACTCCGCCGGTATTTCCGGGAACAACCTCAGATGCACGCTGTCGGACGGATCGTTGAAACGGCTCTGCCAGACTTCCTCCGCCGTGAAGCTGAGGATCGGCGCGAACCAGGTGACCAGCGCATGGAACAGACGGTCGAGCACGGTCCGCGCGGCACGGCGGCGCAGGGAATCCGCCGGATCGCAGTAGAGCGCGTCCTTGCGCACATCGAAGTAGAACGAGGACAGCTCGATGGTGCAGAAATTGAACAGTTCCACATGGATGCGGTGGAAGTCGTAGACATCCAGATTGCGCCGCAGGTCGCGATCCATCACCGCCAGACGGTGCAGGATGTAGCGCTCCAGCTCCGGCATCTCCGCCACCGGCAGTTCCTCCTCCGCCGACCAGCCATGCAGATTGCCCAGCAGGAACCGCATGGTGTTGCGCAGGCGACGATAGGAGTCCGCCGTCGACTTGATGATGTTCGGCCCGAACCGCAGGTCCTCCGAGTAGTCCGCCGCCACGACCCAGAGCCGCAGGATGTCGGCGCCATACTGCGTCATGACTTCCTGCGGGGAGATCGTGTTGCCGACCGACTTCGACATCTTCTCCTTCTTCTCGTCCAGCAGGAAACCGTGGGTCAGCACACCCTTGTAGGGTGCGCGGCCACGGGTGCCGCAGCTTTCCAGCAGGGACGAGTGGAACCAGCCACGGTGCTGGTCGGAGCCTTCCAGATAGAGGTCAGCCGGGGACTGCAGGTCGTCACGCTTCTCCAGGCAGAACGCGTGCGTGGTGCCGGAATCGAACCAGACATCCAGGATGTCGCGCGCCTGCTCGAAGTTCTCCGGATCATGATCCGGCCCCAGGAAGACGGATGGGTCGGACTCGAACCAGGCGTCGCAGCCGTCGCGGGCAATCGCCTCCACGATGCGGGCGTTCACCGCCGGGTCGCGCAGCGGCTCGCCCGTGCGCTTGTCGACGAACACCGTGATCGGCACGCCCCAGACACGCTGCCGCGACAGCAGCCAGTCCGGGCGGCGCGCGATCATGTCGCGCAGGCGGCGCTGGCCCGAGGCCGGATAGAAGGCGGTCTGATCAATCGCCTTCAGCGCGGTCTCCCGCAGACCGTTCTTCTCCATGGAGATGAACCACTGCGGCGCATTGCGGAAGATCAGCGGCGCCTTGGAGCGCCAGCTGTGCGGATAGGAATGCACGATCTTGCCATGCGCCAGCAAGCCACCGTGCTCTGTCAGGGTCTCGATCACCGGCCCATGCGCCTTGAACACATGG
>CAXBNO010000714.1:0-1503 GCA_963976775.1 uncultured Kordiimonadales bacterium | reverse complement strand
AGGCGATCTGGCGCACAGACGGCAGCAGGCCACCACTCTGTTTCATCTCCAGGATCCCGGCCTGCCCGACACCGTCAGCGGTCGCGATCACGGGTAATTCACCTTCCGGTTCCGCCGGGCTGTGTAGACGGGAGACGAACAGGCCTCCGGCCAGCGCGCCGAACAGGCAGAAGACCGCGACGGTCTTGCTGGGGTCCGGGGAGAAGACACTGAGTGACCAGAGCAGCAGGAACATTGCCGTCGCAGCGACCAGCCAGACCCGGCGATAGCGCCCGAACAACTGGTGCAGCATCGCACCCAGGCCCGTACTTGCCGGTTGCCTGTCATGTTCGACCGGCGTTCCGAGGATTGCGACCAGTGACACCAGCGCCAGCAGGCCACCGACACCAAGCTGCACGATGTCCAGCATGGCCTGCGGCATGCCCAGCAGGCGCAGCATTCCCATGCTGAACCCGGCCATTGCGGCAAGACCGAGAACCATGGTGAGCCAGTAGACCATGCGCCGCGCGCCGCGGTCGTCCAGGTCCACCATCCGCCGTTCCGGCGCGCCCGGTGCGAACAGCGCATTGCCGAGGAACCACCCGGCGATGGCGACCACTGTCACGGCAAGATAGCTGATCAGGAAGATCCGCATGGGGTCGAACTGGCTGAACCAGACCAGTGACAGCAGGAACCCGGCAGCAGCCATCACCACCAGCACCAGCAGATCACGCAACAGTACCACCAGGGTGACGGTCAGGGATGGCAGCAGCCGCCCGCGGATCGCCGCTGGCGTGACCAGTAGTTGTCCGAACATGCGCCGCGTCAGCCATGCCAGCAGGCCGCCGCCGAGCAGCATGAGCGCCAGGTTGGCAATGCCGGTCCACATGCGCGGCCAGCCCTCGAAATCCGTCAGCAGGATGAAGGCATCCTCGACCTCGCCATGGCGCAGCGGCCAGACAGCGATCACCCCGTCAATGCCCCTGGTGATGCCGTTCATGCTGTTCCGCGCGCCGTCGATCAGTGCGGCGAAGGGATCTGCTCCACCCTGTTGCTGTGCAGCGACCTGCTGCGTCGCGTTGCCTTCAGCGAGTTTTTCTTCGACGAGTTTCCGGACAGTGGGCTCCAGCAGGGTCTCGAGGCCTTGCTGTCCCGGTGCGGACTGGGTAGCGGTCTCGGAGCGCTTTTCGGCCTGTTTCAGTACCTGCAAGGCCTGCGCCTTCACCTCTCCCGCACCAGACCAGAAAAACCCGAGAAGGGTCAGGATCGTCAAAGCCAGCAGTGAGCGCGCGACACGCATGTTCTTTCCCCCGACCGGGCATTCTCGCGAGCCCGCGCAGGAAGCCTAAACGATTTTGGCGGGTGGCGGTATCACAGTCACTCAGACGGTGACGATTGCCGGTTCAGCGAATGTTGCCGTGCGCGAGGGTACGGAATTCCTCACCATCCTTCTGCGAAATCCTGATGCGGTAGTAGCCGGAGTCGTGCAGTTCACACAGGAACCGGTCGCCCCGCTTCGCATAG
>CAXBNO010000713.1:0-1514 GCA_963976775.1 uncultured Kordiimonadales bacterium | reverse complement strand
GGCCTGAACCCATCCCCTTCCTGCCCGGCACCCGCATTCCCTTCGGTGACCGGGAACTGCTGATCCTGCGCACACCGGATGGGCGCGGCAACACGCGCCTGAAGGGGGATTGCCTGCTGGTCGGCGGCGATGAAACCCATTGCAACCGGCGGGTCGCCGACTGGCTGAAGGTCCGGGCGCGTGAACGGCTGAAACAGCGCTCTCTGGTCCATGCGGACAGGATCGGTGAAACCGTCAGCCGGGTCCGGGTGGCTGACCAGTCGAGTCGCTGGGGCAGTTGTTCAGGCCGGGGGGTGCTCTCGTTCAACTGGCGGCTGATCCTGGCCCCGGATCATGTGCTGGACTACGTCGCCGCGCATGAGGTCGCGCACCTGCGGGAAATGAACCACGGCCCGCGGTTCCATACGCTGCTGGCGACATTGCTGGACGATCCGCGTCAGGGGGACCGCTGGCTGAGCCGCAATGGCCAGCAGCTCCGTCGCTACGGCATGGCGGCAACGGATTCCTGAAGGCGGTCCAGTTCGAACTCCACCAGCGGTTCGTAGCGCGCACCCTCCGAGCCCAGATGACTGCGGAACAGGGTGAAACCATCGACCGTGAAGGGCGGCAGGTACAATCCGCCATGGTCGGCAATGAAGCCTTCGAGCCTGCTCCTTGGCGCATCCTTCAGCCGGGCGATGGTGACATGGGGATGAAACTTGCGATGTTCCGCGCCCAGCCCGGTGGACTGGGCCGCCTGCTCGATCTTGGCCTGCAGATGGCGCAGTGGTGCCGATGGCTCCGTCCCCACCCACAGCATCCGGGCACGGCGGCGGTCCCCGAAGAGGCCCATGCCGCCGAGCGTCAGGTCAAAGGCACTCGCGCGGACACGTGACAGGGCAGCCACCAGGTCCTCGGCCATGTCGTGCGAGGCGTCGCCGACAAAGCGCAGGGTGAGGTGCAGGCTCTCCGGTGCGACCCAGCGCGCGCCGGGCAGGCCGCCCTGTACCATGGTCAGGCGGTCGCGGACGCTCGCGGGCAGATCAAGTGCAATGAACAGGCGCATGGTGACACCCTGGGCAGTGAATGTGACATTCAGAGGATGGCGAGTACGGACTCCGGCGGACGGCCGAGTGCGGCCTTGCCATTGGCCAGCACGATGGGCCGTTCGATCAGCTTCGGCGTTGCAACCATCGCCGCGATCAGTTGGCCGTCCGAGAGGCCGGGTTCGTCCAGGCCGCCGGCCTTGTATTCCGCTTCCTTCCGGCGCATCAGGTCACGGGGCGCAATACCCAGCTTTGCCAGGATATCGCCGAGTTCGGCGGCGGTTGGCGGTGTCTTGAGATACTCGATCACCGTCGGCGTGACGCCCTTGTCCTCCAGCAGCTTCAGCGTCTCGCGGGACTTGGAACAGCGGGGGTTGTGATAGATGGTGACAGTCATTCGAAACTCTCCGGAGATGAAACGCGGACTTCGGCGACGGCTTGCGTCAGGGGTCAGGGCCGCAGCAGTTCGGCAACCGGGCCGGACATGCG
>CAXBNO010000712.1:0-1516 GCA_963976775.1 uncultured Kordiimonadales bacterium | reverse complement strand
ACCCGGTGCTGACCGAGAACCTGACGGGGCTGGCGCGCTATGTCCGCGCCCAGGTCATTCCGGCGATGGAGAATGTGGCACTCTGGCATGAGCGCGACATCTCGCATTCATCCGTCGAGCGCATGATCGGTCCCGATGTCACCGTTACCCTGGACTTCGCGCTGGCGCGGCTGGCAGGCGTGGTCGAGAAGCTGGTGGTCTATCCGGAGCGGATGCTGGCCAACATGAACCGGCTCGGCGGTCTGATCCATTCGCAGCGCGTGTTGCTGGCCCTGACCCAGGCCGGTGTCAGTCGCGAAGACGCCTATCGCCTGGTGCAGCGCAACGCCATGAAGGTCTGGGAAGCGGACGGCAAGGCCGACCTGCTGGCCCTGCTGAAGGCGGACCCGGAGGTCAGCGCGGCGCTGAGCGATGAGGCCCTGGAATCCATGTTCGACCTTGGCTACCACCTGAAACACGTCGACACGATCTTCGCCCGCGTGTTCGGGGAATAGATCGACGGCTCACTGACGCGGGGCCGGGGCGCGATCCTGATGCTTCACGCCTCGAACGGCTCGCCCCACAGGTCGGCCAGGTAGGGGTTCAGGAAGCGGCCCGCCGGGTCCAGTTCGCGGCGCAGTTTCGTGAAACGCTCGAAGTCCGGATAGAGCTGGCGCAGGTCGTCGGCTTTCAGGGAGTGCATCTTGCCCCAGTGCGGGCGGCCGCCACGACGGCGGAAGATCGGTTCGATGTGTTCGAAGAACCAGTCGAAACGATCCAGATGCCAGGCATGGACTGCGACGGAAATGCGCGGTCCCCCCTGGAACGGGCTGAGCCAGGCGTCATCGCCGCCGGTCATGCGGCATTCGACGGGAAAGAAGACGTCGCGCCGTTCGCGTTCGATCACTGACAGAGCTTCCTCCAGCGCCTCCAGCCCCTGATCGACCGGCAGGTGATATTCCATCTCGTTGAAGGGGTTGTTGCGTTCGTTGGCCAGCATCGCCCAGCTCGGGCCGATGATATCCTCCGGCTTCTGGCTCCTGGCGACCCTGTTCAGCACGGCACGCCGGAGCGGGGTTGCCCAGCCCAGCAGGTCGCGCAGCAGTTTCAGCTGTTTCACCGCATTGCTGTCGCTGTTGTCCTTCGCGCCTGAATCCGGTGCATCGGTCGCGTCATGGACGATGTTGAAGGCGTGATCGCAGAACGGCAGGCAGAAGAATTCGAAGTTCCGATGCTGCGCCCAACTGTCCATCGCGGTGGCCAGCGTGTCCTTCAGCGAACGGGTGAAGGTGCGCCGATGCAGCCTGTAGGCGGGCTGCAGGGAGACCTCTGCCTCGACGATGATCCCCAGGCTGCCCAGCGCGATGCGGGCGGCATGCAGCAGGTCGGCGCCATTCTCCGCGCTGGCGGTTACCGTTTCACCGGTCGCCGTCACCAGGGTGATCGCCTGCATCTCCGCCGACAGGCAGGGGAAGTCCGGGCCGGTGCCATGGGTGCCGGTTGAGGTGGCTCCGGCCAGGGTCTGCACGTCGATGTC
>CAXBNO010000711.1:0-1522 GCA_963976775.1 uncultured Kordiimonadales bacterium | reverse complement strand
ATATCGTGGAGAAGCGTGACGTCAGTCACGGAATGATCCGGATCGAAGTGCGTTCCCGTCACGGTGACTCGCATCTGGGGCATGTCTTCCCTGACGGGCCGCCGCCGACCGGCATCCGCTACTGCATCAATTCCGCCTCGATGCGTTTCATACCGCTCGCGGACATGGAAGCCGAGGGATACGGTGAGTACCTCGAGATCGCGGCCATGGACGCGCAGGACGATTGACGCCTGATGGACGGATAGACACCCGTGGCACGAGCAATGAATTCGGGTATTTGCTACGAATAGGCTAAATTTTGAGGAAATGTGATGCTCTTGGCATCGCGCTTGCTGTCGGTGGGGGCAGACAAGACGACGTGGGGCGTTCCTCTCCCATTTTGCCAAATGAAACGCATTCGGCATCGGTGGAACTAAGAATAGCAACACGTGACACGGGCTGGAGTTCGGTCGATGCAGGCCATGCGTGTTCTGATCGTTGATGACAGTGATGCCAACAGGAAAGTCGCACGCGTCTTCCTGGAGCGGGAGGGACACGTCGTGGTGGAAGCCAACGGCGGGGCTGCCGGACTGCGCGAACTGGCTGACAACGACGTGGATATCATCCTGATGGATATCGCGATGCCGGAGATCGACGGGCTGGAGGCCACGCGGCGGATCCGGCGCATGGGCGGCAGCATTGCCCGCATTCCCATCGTCGCCTGGACCGCACATGATGTGCCCGGCATGCGCCTGCAGTGCACCGCCGCCGGCATGGACGGCTATCTGACCAAGCCGATCCAGCGCACGCCACTGGTCGAGAACCTGACCGCCATCCTGCAGCGGTCCCGCGGCGAGCGGGATCAGGCCGCCGTCGGCTGCTGACCCCCTTCGGCTTCTCCCCTACTTGAAGCCCACCGCAAATCCGTCATCGACACTGACAACCGATCCGTTGACGAACCGCCCCGCGGGTCCGGCAAGCACCAGCAGCATGCCATCGAGATCCGACGGCACACCGACGCGCGGACGCGGGAAGCGGCTGAGGAATGCCTTTCCCGCCTCCGTCTGCCAGTAGTCGGCGTTCATCTCCGTCTCGATGTAGCCGGGGCAGAGCGCATTCGTGTTGATGTCGTACTTGCCCCATTCCAGCGCCATGGCCTTCGTCATCTGGTCCATGGCGATCTTCGACATGCAGTAGATGGAGAGCTGTCCGATCACCCGGTGCGCCAGGGTGGACGAGATATTCACGATCCGGCCGGCCGCCTTGCGGGCCATCAGCCGCTTCGCAACGGACTGGCCGACGAAGAATGCCCCTTTCAGGTTGGTGTCCAGAACCTGATCATATTCATCCTCGGAGATCCGGTGCAGTGCATTGGGCACCGTTACTCCGGAGTTGTTGATCAGGATATCAATCGGCCCAAGCGCCTGCTCCACCTGGTCGATGGCGGGGTCGATAGCGGCTACGTCGGTGACATCCAGGGAGACCGCGAAGGCGCTGCCGCCCGCTGCTTCGATCTCTGCCACCAGATCCTCCAGCCGCTCGC
>CAXBNO010000710.1:0-1524 GCA_963976775.1 uncultured Kordiimonadales bacterium | reverse complement strand
TGTCATCGGCGCGAACGATGTCACCAACCCGGCAGCGCGTGATGACCCGCAGAGCTCGATCTACGGCATGCCCATCCTGGATGTGGACAAGGCCAAGACGGTACTGTTCGTGAAACGGTCCCTCAGCCCCGGATACGCGGGCATCGACAATGAGCTGTTCTACGCCGACAACACCATGATGCTGTTTGCGGACGCCAAGGGCTGCTGTGAGGAGATCGTGCGCGCCATCGACTGATGGTCCGCGCCTGCATGGTGACGGGTCAGGGCGCGCTGTTCTGCAGCACGACGCGATAGCCGTCCGGGTCCTCGAAGGTTGCGCCGTTCGCACGCCAGTATGGATTGTGAGGCTCGACCGGATCGAACCCGTGCACCTGCATCCGCGCAACTGCCGCTTCCCACTCGGCCCGGTCCTCCAGATAGAAGACCAGCAGATTTTCTGCTGTCGCAGCGCGTCCGGCGCTGAAGCCGTGCTTCCGGGTGAAGGCCAGGTGATGGTCCGCGCCCGGCACACCGACGATCAGCCCGTCAAAGCCTTCATGGCCTTCGAAGCTGTACATGATCGGGAACCGGAGGGCATCGACATAGAAGCGTCGGAGGGGCTCGAGGTCATCTGTCGGGCGCACAACACGCAGGATGGTGCCGCTGCGCATCAGGTCGCGTCTCTCAGGCGCTGGCGCTCCTCGAGGAAATAGTAGAGCGGCAGTCCGCAGGAGATTCCGACCAGCAGCAGTCCGGCGATGGCAAGGCCGTAGCAGGGCACATGCCTGCGCCGTTCCCTTGCGATGATGTAGATCAGGAAGCACAGGCCGGTGAGGATCAGGTCCGCTGTGAAGAAGCGATCGGCCAGCGTCTCGGAATTCTGCACGAACAGCAGCGGAATGTTGAAGTCGTGCTCGATCGCCCACGGCACGAAAAACACGTAGGGAACGACGGTGCCGACCAGCGTCATGAGCAACCAGAATCGAGCCATGATTGTCTTTCGCGGAAAAGAGTTAATCAGGGACTAACACGGACACCAGTGAATCGCTTCTGATTTCTCGTAACAACTTCCGCAACATGGCTGAATGAAAGGACTCATAGTCGACAGCCACCTCAGTGAAGGCATTGTTGCCACCGATCACCCGGCTTCGATAGTAATTCTCGATATCCTCTTCCCGGCTGAGAATGGGCAGGCCGTTGATCGTGATCCCTGCCGCGACTGCGGCGTCGCGTTCGGTGGCGACATTCGGCAGGTGCGTGTTGCTGCCATCGCCGGAAATGTCGATGACCCGCCGACCGGCAGGAAACGGCAGGTTCTGGAACTGCCTGGCGCTGAAGCGGATGGCAGCCCCGATCGCCGTGCCGCCGTTGGCGAACAGGCGTGGTGTCTCACTGATCATGTCCGCCAGGCGGTTGGCCGACGCGGCATCCGAGATCCGGGTCCAGGGGATGGCCAGCCAGGTCTGGTGCGGGCTGGACCATTCGACCAGGGCGATGGCAACTGCCCCGACCGCGCCGTTGCGGATGGCCTGGATGACCCTTGGA
>CAXBNO010000709.1:0-1548 GCA_963976775.1 uncultured Kordiimonadales bacterium | reverse complement strand
GGATCAGCGAATCGCGCTTGATCTCGTCCTCGATATCCGCCGGGTCCGGGACCCGCGCGGTGATCGGGGCCACGTCCTGCGGGCTGGTGCCCCAGGTGACATGCGGGGTGATGTCGGCGGCGGCCATTTCGATGACCTTGTCGTAGTGCGCGCCCTCATCGGAGACCATGGTCTTCCAGTATTCCACCGCCTGCTCGAAGCCTCCGGCCTTCGGGGCCATGGCCCGGCCCCTGACGTAATCGAACGTCTTCTGGTCGGCGGCGATCAGACCGGCGCGCGCGCCTGCCTCGATCGACATGTTGCAGACCGCCGTGCCGACGACGCCGATCACGGCCAGCACCAGATCCTTGGCGGTGACGCCGGGGTTCAGATCGCCCTCGATCTTCACCAGCATGTTCTTCGACTTCTGCTGCAGCAGGCACTGGGTGGCCAGCACATGCTCGACTTCGGACGTGCCGATGCCGAAGGCCAGCGCGCCGAAGGCACCGTGCGTCGCCGTGTGGCTGTCACCACAGACGATGGTCATGCCCGGCAGGGTGAACCCCTGCTCCGGCCCGATGATATGGACGATGCCCTGGCGGATGTCGTCCATGCCGAAATAGGGCACGCCGAACTCGGCGCAGTTCTTCTCCAGCGTCTCGACCTGGATGCGGCTCTCCTCGTCGGCGATCCCGACGGAGCGATCCGTCGTCGGGACATTGTGGTCGGCGACGGCCAGGGTCGCGTCGGGCCGCCGCACGGTACGGCCGGTGTTGCGCAGCCCCTCGAACGCCTGCGGGCTGGTGACCTCATGCACCAGGTGCCGGTCGATATAGAGGATCGCCGACCCGTCGTCGCGCGTCTCCACGACATGCGCATCCCAGATCTTGTCGAACAGCGTCTTTGCCTGGCTCACGTCAATTCTCCTCCACCCAGCACAGGCCCTGCGTCCACGCGCACGGCCTCCGGTCGGGATCACCCGTCCGACCGGGCGCTATCCCTATGCCCAACTGCGAAAGCCGTCAATCGGGGAGGGCCGGTTTCGCGCCTTCCACCCGACCACAGGTGATCATCAGCCCCGTTCCGGCCTGTTCGGCTGTCAATCCCTGGGTTCACTGTCTGCAAACAGAAACTGCGAAAGTGAGCGTTCCGATTCAGGCGGAAAGAACTTCTGTAGCGAAGCACCGTGATTGTGGGTGATCTCGCCCATGAAGAAATGCTCGTCATTGGTATACATATCGATACGGACGAATCCGAAATGGCTCCCAACCAGTTCCGCGGCACGGATCATCGCATCGATGTTCCCCGGGCGATGTCTAGGATTCTTGGCTGCGGGACCACCAACGGTGCCTGGCACATCGTTCCACTGCGTGTCGTAGAAGCGGCGCTTCATGTCTGTGAACCGGTCCTCGTCGCTCTGGATCAGTCTCACCTTGCCATTCACCAGGAAGCACTTGATGTTGTCGACAGCCGGGTCGTCAAAAATGAGCGGTTCAACAATGATCTTCGGCTTCAGGGGCTTGTAGTTCCGCTCCCGCGTCGCGTCGTACTGGGTTCGTTGGAGCCAAC
>CAXBNO010000708.1:0-1550 GCA_963976775.1 uncultured Kordiimonadales bacterium | reverse complement strand
CCGTCGCGCGCCGATTCCTCGATCGTGTATTCACCTGTCCCGCCGGACACCCAGGTGAAGGCGGAATCCGTGCCTGCCCGGCGGCTGGTGACAGAGACTTCCTCCGCCACCATGAAGGCGGAATAGAAGCCAACGCCGAACTGCCCGATGACCGACAGGTTCGGTCCCTTGCCATCCTTGCCCTGGCCATCCTTGCCCTGGCCATCCTTGCCCTGACCCTCGGCAAGCTGGTCCAGGAAGGCCGTCGAGCCGGAGCGCGCGATGGTGCCCAGGTTCTCGATCATGTCGTCGCGATCCATGCCGACGCCATTGTCGGTGATCGAAAGCGTGCCCTTGTCCCTGTCGACATGCACACCGATGCGGAATTCGCCACCACCTTCGGTCAGGGCCGGTTCGGCAATGGCGAGGTAGCGCAGCCGCTCACAGGCATCGGAGGCATTGGAAATCAGCTCCCGGAGGAAGATCTCCTTCTCCGAGTAGAGCGAGTGGGTGACGATGTGCAGAAGCTTCGCAACCTCTGCCTGGAACTGATAGCTCTGGGCAGTCATGGGTCAGGAGTCCTCCTCGGGCTTGGGTTTGGTCAGGGTATCCAGCGTCGGCATGAAGTTCTCGGCGGTGAAGGACGGGAACAGGTAGGCCCACCCGTCAACCTTCGTGGCGGCAGCGCGTGCGCGCGCCTCCTCGTCCTCTGCAACGATCGGATCCGGTTCCTTGCCATCAATGCCGACCGGCAACTGTTCGATCAGGCTGGCGTCGAACCGAACGTCGAAACGCAGCCAGAAGGCATCCGTATTGTCCACCTTCCGCTGCGCATCGAGAATGTCCACCGTGACGATCCAGCCGCTTTGCGTGGTGAAGGTCGTCTGTGTCGCGCCGGTGAAGTCCACCTCGTTCTCCGGTGCCACGTCACGCGGCTTCAGGAACTCCAGCGCCCGGCCGGTTGCCGTCAGGCGAATCTCCTGCTCCTGCAGGCCATCCGGCAGATCCGTCACGTGGAAATAGCCGTATTCGCTGCGGTTCAGTTCCAGCACCGGCATGTCAGGGTGTGCAACGCGAATGTCGGTCACGACATCCTTGCTGACCTTGAACAGGTCCCGGTCCAGCCAGTCGGTGGGGGCCGGTTTCAGGTTGAAGAAGCCCTCCGCCAGCCAGGTCTCGTTCTCGCCCGCACGGCGGACATAGACCTTCGCCGGCGCCGTCGCGTCGCCCAGTTGCTTGGTCTTGCCGAGGATGACCCCAGCCAGATTGCTGCCGCTGGCATCACTTGCAACCACCTTGATGGCGCTGTCACTGCTGTCGGCTTTCCCGTCCGGCAGCGGCTTTGGTTCTTCGAGGCCCAGCCGGTCATGCAGCTCCGGGTCGCTGGTCTTCGGTGCGATGATGGTCGCGCGCGACAGGGCAACCACAAGCCGCTTCACCTCGTCCGCGTCTGCCGGATAACCGCTGCGGGCATCATGATGCCAGCGCCCGTCATCGTCGCGGCTCAGGCTCCAGGCCCCCTTCGGTGTGACGAACGCCAGTTGGGCGACTTCGTTGATCTGTTCGGCCAG
>CAXBNO010000707.1:0-1559 GCA_963976775.1 uncultured Kordiimonadales bacterium | reverse complement strand
CTGCGCCCTTGCTGATGCGCATCAGCTGGCTGACCTGCATACGGGACCGGCCAAGCACTGCCGAAACCTGAACTGGAATATCAAAGACAGTTTCCAGATCGCTGGCAGTACGTGAAATATCTTCATCGTCGTCATCGCCACTGGTGGTCGCGACGGCGGTGCCGGTATTGGCTTCGTCCTTGATCTCATTCAGGTCGAGGTTGGTTTCGTCGGCCATCTCGAATTACTCCATTCCGCCGTTCTGGCGTTCGTTCTCGTCAAGGAAACGGTCCACTGCCTCGGCAATCGCTGCCTCGGTTGCGGCATGGTCGCGGCTGGCGCCGCCGTCGGCCCATTCGACGCGTGCGTCCTGGGGGCCCATCGCGTCGTCGGGCAGCAGCACCACCCGTCCGGCGAAACCGGCACCCGTCGCCATCTGGTCGATGCGGTCGCGCAGGTTGTCCGCCACGGTTTCTGATGTGCGGACCACCAGGCGGGGTTCGTCGCGCAGTTCCTTCAGGCAACCTGTCACCAGGCTCTCGATCTCCCGCTCCGGAAAGCGGGTCAACAGGGTCTCCGCGAGGCGCCTGCCGATTGCGATTCCGACCCGCGCGGCCTCCTTCGCCTGCCGGGACTCGATGTCGCCCAGGGTCATCCGGCATTCATCGATACCGCTGGCGATCATGCCGAGTGTCGCGGAGGCCGCGGCCTCCACTTCCTGCCCGGCAAGCTGGCGTCCGCGCCGCTCGCCCTCCGCCAGGGCCTCAGCGCGTGCGGCGTCCAGATCGGCGGCCTCATAGACCTCCGCCTTCTGGCGCTTGTGCAGAACGCTGGCACCGGTGCCGAAATCATGATCGAAGAGGAATTTCTCAGCCACGTCAGTACACCAACTCGTCGTCGCCCTTGTTGTCCGCCATCATGATGTCGCCCTTCTGGGCGAGATCCTTGGCGGCATTCACCATCTCCATCTGGGCGGCTTCCACGTCACGCAGCCGCACGGGGCCCATGGCCTCCATGTCCTCGCGCAGGATCTTCGCCGCGCGTTCCGACATGTTGGAGAAGAAGAGATCGCGCAGCGTGTCGGAGGCACCCTTCAGCGCCATGCCCAGCTTGTCCTTGTCCACGACCCGCAGCAGGGTCTGCACACCCGCCGGATCCAGCTTCGAGAGATCCTCGAACGTGAACATCAGCGCCTTGATGCGCTCCGCCGAGTCGCGGTTGCGTTCCTCCAGCGCGGAGACGAAGCGGTTCTCCGTCTGGCGATCAAGGTTGTTGAAGATCTCGGCCATCATCTCGTGGCTGTCACGACGGTTGGTGCGCGCCAGGTTGTTCATGAACTCGATGCGCAGGGTTTCCTCGACCTTGTCGAGCACATCCTTCTGCACCGATTCCATGCGCAGCATCCGCGCCACCACTTCCAGCGCGAAATCCTCCGGCAAGGCAGCGAGCACACGGGAGGCATGGTCGGGCTTGATCTTGGCCAGCACCACCGCGACGGTCTGCGGGTATTCGTTCTTCAGGTAGTTGGCGAGAACGGTCTCGTTCACGTTGCCCAGCTTGTCCCACATGGTGCGACCGGC
>CAXBNO010000706.1:0-1561 GCA_963976775.1 uncultured Kordiimonadales bacterium | reverse complement strand
AACCCGACATCCCCCGTCCCGGAAACAGTGATGGTCTGGCGCGTACCCACCATGGCCACGGGGCCGCGCCGCAAGGCCACCTCGACTGCTTCCGGTCGTCCGACAGGGGTGAGTATCTCCCGCTCGTTGCCAATCAGGCTGGCGATGAGGCTCAGTTGCAGTGAATCACGCTGCGCACCCGGACCCGTGATGAGGTGCCGCTGCGCGCGCTGGTCGTCGGTACCCAGCAGCACGGCCTTCAGTCCCAGAGCCTCGACCGTGCGTTCCGGCGAAGCGGACGGATAGGCAACGTTCAGATCGGCATCATCGCCCGCCAGCGTGATCGTGGGCAGGTTGAACACACCCGCCTGGCCCACCGTCAGATGATGGCGCTGCCGATCGAAGCTGAATGCTCCCGAAACCTTCAGACGCCCGCCAAGCTGATCAGTGATGTCCACCTGGCGACTGTCGGTCCGGACGGATATCCGCTTCTTCTGGATGACCGTCTCGCGGGCCCCGCTACTGGTGGTGCGCGTGCGTGCGAGGGAGCACTCGCCATCCCGGACCCGGAAAGCGACCGCTGTCACCTGCACCGGTATGCCATGGTGCATGTCCATCAGGTCTGCCGTTTCCTGATCCACCGCGATCTGCTGGGGCACGTCACCGCCGTGTCCATAGATGACCCGTACGGAATTGACATCGATATGCTCGTCGCCGCGCAGCACATCCGACCTGCGCGGTGGAATGAATGCGGTCAGTTCCAGCACCGAGGGCTCCGGCAGTGCCAGAGGCTCCAGCCCCCCTGCGCCGACCGCGCAGACCGTTCCGGCAAGTCGCTCCGACAGGCGCGCGGTCTCCGCCTTGTAAGCAGTGACATTGATGTCGACGAAGGTCTGCAGCAGGTCGCGGATACGCAGCGGTTGCTCATCCGACCTGTCCTGCGCCTGAACGCCGGCAGCGAAGGTCACCAGAAGAAGCGGGATGAGAATGGAGAACCGTTTCATGGCGATGCGCATCACTTGCCCTCCGGAAAGCCGTCGGCGGGCGTATCGTCGGCAATACCGGACCTGAGCACATCGCGGCTGGCCTGCTTCTCCAGTTCCGAACCGGCCTGGGTCCGGGCCAGACGCTCGCGCCGCTCCTCTTCCGTTTCGTCAATCAGATCGCTCAACAGCGTGTCGGGAATGTCGGGGGGTGGCAGCTTCTCGCCACTGGCCCTGGCACCGCCCTTGCGCCCCTGTCGGCGTGAATCGTTCCCGGCTTCGTCACCGTCTTCTTCCGCACTCTCGGAGAGCCGGTTGGTGGACCGGGCGATCTCCTTCAGCGCCTCGACCCTGGCAGCCAGTTGCTGCGCCACGTTCGCCTCATCCTGGATGATCCTGGAGGCCGCTATGATCGTCTCCGCCTCCCGCACCGCCGCGTCATCTGCCGTTCCCCGGACCTGGGCACGGGATTCCTTCAGGATGCGCGCATCCCGCGCCTCGTCGAGTGCCCGCGCCGCCTCGTCAGCCTGCGTCTCGAAGAAGTTGCGTGGCTTGCCGTCCTTCAGCGGCCGGATCCCCTCGAACGTCGCACCGGTGGT
>CAXBNO010000705.1:0-1576 GCA_963976775.1 uncultured Kordiimonadales bacterium | reverse complement strand
GGTTCCCGAACCGTCAGGCGCGTCCGGGTCTTCCGGCGAAACCGCGCAGGAATCCGATGTTCAGCGACAGGCGCTCGCCCAGCCAGAGCGGGTGAATGTCGTGGTCAGCGACGTCATCGCCGGTTTCCGGGTGTACCAGTATGGTCAGGCCCCGCCGGTTGAGCATCAGCCAGGGCACCATTGTCGGGAAGACGTCGGCAGCGAAGGCCATCTGGTACATCGGCAGCGGATGCGGTCCCACCGGCTGGTCGCGCCAACGCCCCGGCACGACCTCGAACGCGGCCATGATCTGGCTGCGCAGTACGGCGGCCTCCGCGCGCTCCGCATCGTTCCGATAGTAGATGTGGGCGTGGTAGCCGTGGATGGTGCTGGCGTCCTGCGGTTCGGTCATCGGGTCCTCCTGCCTTTCGCAACCATATCAACATGTCGCCCGTGCGCGGCAATGGCACGACCGTTCACCAGACTGTTTCCAGACGGGGAGGTGGTCCGGTCAGGCACCGATCAGCGGGTGATGGCAGGCAACCGCGCGTCCGTCCGACAGGTCCCGCATTTCCGGCACCTCCGCCGCGCAGCGTTCGCTGGCAACCGGGCAGCGGGTGCGGAAGCGGCAGCCGCTTGGCGGTGAGATCGGGGAGGGCAGATCACCCTGGATCATCTCGATGGGCTTGGGCGTGACGGTGGGATCGGGCACCGGAATGGCGCTGAGCAGGGCGCGGGTATAGGGATGCGCCGGACTGTCGAACAGCTTCTCCGAACTGCCGACCTCGCAGAAGCGGCCCAGGTACATCACCGCCACCCGGTCGGCGACATTGCGGACCACGGCCAGGTCATGGCTGATGAACAGCATGGTCAGGTCATAGCGCTGCTTCATGTCCTCCAGCAGGTTGAGGATCTGCGCCTGGATCGAAACATCGAGTGCAGAGACCGGTTCATCACAGATCAGCAGGTCCGGTTCCAGGATCAGCGCCCGCGCAATGGAGATTCGCTGGCACTGGCCGCCGGAGAACTCGTGCGGCCGCTTGTCCATGGCCACCGCCGGGTCCAGCCCCACTGTTTCCAGCAGTTCCTCAACGGCCCGCCTGCGCTTCCCGGCATCCAGCAGCCCGGCGATCTTCAGCGGCTTCTCGATGATCTCGCTGATGCGCTTGCGCGGATTGAGGGAGGCAATCGGGTTCTGGAAGATCATCTGGAACCGGCGTCTCATTCGCCGCAGATCCCGCTTTCCGGCGGCAACCAGATCGTCGCCATCCATTACGATCTGGCCGCTGGTCGGGCGTGGCAGTTGCATCACCGCACGCGCCGTCGTCGACTTGCCGCAACCGGATTCGCCAACCAGGGCCAGCGTTTCACCGCGCCGCAGTTCGAAGGTCACACCGCTGACGGCCTGCACCAGGCCCTTGCGCGTCGGAAACTCGACGACGAGGTCACGGACATCCAGCAACACGTCACTCATGCCACCTCCTCCGTCACCCGTTCCGGGTCGCGCGGATGCCAGCAGGCGTAGCTGTGTGTCGCATCGGCCTCGTCAGCCTGCATCGGGGGTATCGCGGATTCACACTGCGCATCGGCAAACGCA
>CAXBNO010000704.1:0-1582 GCA_963976775.1 uncultured Kordiimonadales bacterium | reverse complement strand
CTATCGCGAAGGCCATGTGCCCGGAATGGCCGCATTGCCAGGCGGACAGGCGATCCAGCGGGCCGATGATTTCTTTGCGGTGCCGACGGGTGAGATACTTCTCATCGATGATGACGATGCTCGGGCATCGTTGACCGGTTACTGGCTAAAGCGCCTTGGATATCCAAATGTATACCGGGTTGAAGGTGGGATGCCTGCCTGGCGAAAGGCCGGTCGACCAATTGAGACTGATCGCCCACGAAGCTCACCGCTCGGTCTGGCCGAGGCCCGCGAGAAGGTACGATTCGTCAATGCGGCTCAGGCAAAGGCAATGCTTTCCAAACCGGATGCACCGAAGGTGATCGACGTTGGTCCAAGTCGTCAGTACGCCGCAGGACACTTGCCTGCGGCAAGCTGGTTGCCGCGCGGATGGCTCGAACTCCGGCTCGCGGATATCGCGGAACCAAATGACGATATCCTGGTGACGGCCCGCGAGGAAGGGCAGGCAGTGCTTGCTGCAGTTGCCATCGAGCAAATGGGCTTCGGAAGCTCCCTCGTGCTCCAGGGCGGCACCGGGGCTTGGAGCGGCGCGGGCGGTACGATCATCAAGGGAGAACCATTCGAACAGTATGGAGGCAATGACTACGTCTTGCCGCCATATCAGCAGGGCAAGGAAGGCATGCTTCGATACCTGAAATGGGAGATAGAACTCGTTGAGGGATCGGGGCCGGCAGTAGAAGGACAACTCTGAAGTGGCCGGAAGCCCGGACCTCGATCTGCCCATCCGTCTTGGCCGGTCGGCACGGTTGCAACATACCCCTTCCGGGGACGGAAAGATGGCATGGCGCATATGGGGAGACGGGCCACCAATCGTCCTGCTCCATGGAGGTCACGGGTCATGGGAGCACTGGATTCGTAACATCGAGCCGCTGGCGTCCGAGGCGCTCGTGATCGCAGGTGATCTGCCAGGACTCAGTGATTCCGACCCGCTTCCCCCGCCAGTCGACGCCCCCCGTCTGACCGAAGTCGTGGCGGCAGGTATCAAGGACATCATCTCGCCGGAAGATGAACTGGTGATCGCGGGCTTCTCTCTCGGATCTGTGATCGCTGCACATGCCGCTGTCGCGCTGGGTGAGCGGGCAAGGCATGTCTTCCTGCTGGGTCCGGCTGGTCTGGGGTCACACTGGTGCGACAGTGGCGAGGGCATGCTGCGTCGCGCCTATCATGCACCGGAGGCTGAGCAACGTGCGATCGTGCGCCACAACCTCGGAATAAGCATGATCGGAGACGCATCCCGCGTCGACGCACTCGCGCTCGATGTCCAGTACAGCCTGACTTCGCGCCGCCGGAGACTGGTCGGCATGCCGATCTCCTCGTCCACTGCGATGCTGGACGTGCTTTCACAGCTCGCAGGTCGGAGCCACGTCATTTCCGGCGAACACGACCGCTACCTCCTGCCGGACGCAACAGGCTGCCTCGCGAACCTACAGCAGGATTTCCCGGCCCTCACGACGACACTCCTGCCCGGTGCCGGACATTGGGTCGCCTATGATGCGGCCGCCGAGGTCAACGCACTGTTCCTCGATGCCCTGCGCAATGGCTG
>CAXBNO010000703.1:0-1607 GCA_963976775.1 uncultured Kordiimonadales bacterium | reverse complement strand
GCAGATGATCGAAAAGCACCGGGTGACGCATCTGTTCCTGCCGCCCACGGTGATCTACGTCATGCTGGCCCACCCGAAGGTGCGCGACTACGACTACTCCAGCCTGCAGCATTTCATCTATGCCGCCGCGCCCATGTCCGCCGACAAGCTGAAGGAAGCGATGGAGGTCTTCGGGCCGGTCATGACCCAGACCTATGGTCAGGCGGAAGCGCCGATGATCGCCACCTACATGTCGCCGGCCGACCATGCCGAGGCGCTGAACACCAACAAGCATCACCGGCTGCTGTCCTGCGGCAGGCCGACCCCCTACACCCGCGTCGAGATCATGGGGGAAGACGGGACGATCCTGCCCCAGGGGGAATCCGGTGAGATCGTGCTGCGTGGCGAGATGGTGATGGAAGGCTATTTCCGCCAACCGGAGGAAACCGCCGCTGCCAGCACCCATGGCTGGCACCATACGGGCGACATCGGCCGGATCGACGAGGACGGGTTCGTCTATATCGTTGACCGGCTGAAGGACATGATCATCACCGGCGGTTTCAACGTCTATCCGTCGGAGGTGGAGCAGGTGATCTGGACCCATGCCGCCGTTCAGGACTGCGCCGTGATCGGCGTGCCTCACGACAAGTGGGGGGAAGCCCTGAAGGCCGTCATCGAACTGAAGCCCGGTGCGACGGTCAGCGAGTACGAGATCATCGCGCTCTGCAAGGAGAAGCTGGGATCGGTCAAGGCCCCGAAGTCCGTGGACTTCTGGCCGGAACTGCCGCGCAGCCCCGTCGGCAAGGTACTGAAACGCGACATCCGTGCCCCCTACTGGGAGGGCAAGGGGCGCAGTGTCGGCTGAAATCCCTGCGGGGTTCCGTCAGGCGGCGTCGAGACCGAAGGCGGTGTGCAGGGCGCGGACGGCCAGTTCGGTGTAGTCGGCTGAGATCAGGACGCTCACCTTGATTTCCGATGTGGTGATGACCTGGATGTTGATGCCCTTTTCCGCCAGCGCCCGGAACATGGTCTGGGCGACACCGACATGGCTGCGCATGCCGACGCCGACGATGGAGACCTTCACCACATCGGAGGCAGAGACGACTTCCCGCCAGCCGACGTCGGGCTTGATGCCTTCCAGGATTTTCAGGGCGCGCTGCAACTGGTCGCGACCGACGGTGAAGGTCAGGTCGGTGGTCGCGCCATCTTCCGTGATGTTCTGCACGATCATGTCGACGTTGATGTTGGCGTTGGCCAGCGCGCCGAAGATTGCTGCAGAGACACCGGGGCGGTCAGCCACCTGGCGCAAGGTCACCTTTGCCTCGTCCGGCGCATAGGTAACGCCGTTCACCATCTGCTGTTCCACGATTTCCTCCTCGTCGACCACCAGGGTCCCTTGCTCATCAGAAAAGCTGGAGCGTACATGTACGCGCACGCCGTGGTTCATCGCCAGTTCGACTGACCTTGTCTGCAGCACCTTCGCACCCAGCGACGCGAGTTCAAGCATCTCCTCATAGGTGATGCGGTCAAGCTTCCGCGCGGCGGAGACGATCCGCGGGTCGGCGGTATAGACCCCGTCCACATCCGTGTAGATGTCGCAGCGTTCGGCCCCGAAGGCCGCGGCAAAG
>CAXBNO010000702.1:0-1621 GCA_963976775.1 uncultured Kordiimonadales bacterium | reverse complement strand
CCGACCTTCGCCCCTTGCCCGGCCAGCAGCCGCGCGAAGTGTGCGCCAAGTCCGGAGCTCGCGCCGGTCACGAAGGCCACCTGGCCAGTCAGTTCCTTGTCCATCGTCGATATCTCTCCTCCGGGCCGCCATCATTTGAGTGGCCCTGCGCGCGGTGGTGACCTACTCTTGGCCACATGCTGATTGATATTGTTTCAGATACCATCTGTCCGTGGTGCTTCATAGGCAAGCGCAAGCTGGAAGCTGCCATGCAGAACAGACCCGACGTCCAGCCGGAGATCGGCTGGCGACCGTTCCAGCTCAATCCGGAAATGCCGCGGGCCGGGATGTCGCGTGACGCCTATCTGGCCGCCAAGTTCGGCGGCGCCGACAGGGCGGCACGGATCTACGAGACCATCCGCGCTGCGGGGGCCGAACTGGGCATCCCGTTCCGTTTCGACCTGATCAAGCGCACGCCCTCGACCCTGGATTCGCATCGCCTGATCCGCTGGGCAACGCAGGAAGGCTTGCAGGATCGCGTCGTCGAAGCCCTGTTCATCGCCTATTTCACCCAGGGCGCGGACATCGGTGATGCCGATGTGCTGACCCGGATTGCGGTAGAGAACGGCATGGATCCCAAGGTGGCCGGGGATCGCCTGCGCAATGATACCGACCTGGAACTGGTGCGTCAGGAAGATGCGATGGCCCGGTCCATGGGCATCAACGGCGTACCCTGCTTCATCATCGACCGGAAGTATGCAGTGTCCGGCGCACAGGATGTGCCGGTCTTCCACAAGGTCTTCGATCTGGCACTGAACGAGACCGTACCCGCCCCGGAAATGACCGACGCGGACTGAGGTCGCCTTCCGTCGATCAGGCCGCAGCCTTCTCCGCGATCCGCGCAAGGCCACGCACCAGTTGCCGGACACCCTTCACCCGGACCGGAACCTCTTCCCAGTCGCGCAGGAAGACCATGGTGTGGTCGGGACGCAGTTTCGCCGTGCCTGACTGCCCGGAGATGAAACGGACCAGTCCGGCAGGATCGGGGAAGGAATTGTCGCGGAAGTGCACGGTCGCGCCCTTCGGTCCCGCATCCAGCTTGTCGATGTTCGCCGTCCGGCACAGGCCCTTGATCGCCACCACGTCGAACAGGTTGTCGACCTCTCCGGGGAGCGGTCCGAACCGGTCGATCATCTCCGCCGCGATCTCCTCGATGCCGGTCTCGTCAGGCACATGGGCCAGACGGCGATAGAGGTCCAGCCGGGCCGAAAGATCGTGGACGTAATATTCCGGGATCAGCACCGGTGCGCCGAGATTGATCGACGGTGACCAGTTCCGGTCATCCGCATCCGTGGCACCCCGGGCCTCGGCCACCGCTTCCTCCAGCATGGCCTGATAGAGTTCGACGCCGACTTCCTTGATCTGACCCGACTGTTCCTCGCCCAGCAGGTTGCCGGCACCACGAATGTCCAGGTCGTGGCTGGCCAGGGTGAACCCGGCACCCAACTGATCAAGGGTCTGCAACACGCGCAGCCGCTTGTCGGCGCTGTCCGTCAGGCGCTTCGATGCCGGTACGGTCAGATAGGCATAGGCACGGACCTTGGAGCGCCCGATGCGCCCGCGGAGCTGATAGAGCTGCGCC
>CAXBNO010000701.1:0-1622 GCA_963976775.1 uncultured Kordiimonadales bacterium | reverse complement strand
ATCCTCCGGGCAGGGCACCATACCACTGCGAACGGTTGCGGGCAGGACCCAGTTGCTTAGTCCGGAGGCATGTTGAAAAAGAGGCAGTCCGATCACAACAGGCAGACCTTCTTGAAGAAATTCGCGCATTTTCTCTGCTGTATCCTCACCCGGTCGAAAATTATCGACGCGCGCCGGATCCATGCCTTCGGGCGTGCCTATGGTGCCGTAGGCGCGGCACTGGATCAGATTGCCCGAGGCTGCGGTGAGTGCGGCAGGCGATGGAGCAAGCTCGGGTTGCGCGTTCAGTTCGGGCTCAAGCGGTCTGTAGGGGGCATGTTCCGCCCCCGCAATCCCGTGCTGTTCTAGCGCCCGCAATGCCTGATGTAGTAGGATACCACCCTGAGGCAGGCCGGTCTCTTCGGTGCCGCCTGCCGGGTGGAAAGTCACCATGCAGTCATGCAGGAACTGTTCGGAAAGCCGCTCGGGCGGCATGTCGTCGCGCAGGGCGCGGTGCAGTTCCACTGCGGCCAGAGTTGCGAAGGCGACACAGGTACCGCGCCCGAACTGATCGCGTACCGGCCACTGGTCTGTCAGACCTGCGTCAAGTCGGAAGGACAATGGCGCCGACCGCTGGCGCGCCGTTCGTTTCTGGACCGTGACCGCCTTGGCGTCAGACGCTGTCCGCACAGCTTTGATCGCGTCGAGAGCGAACTGGCTGGGCGCTTTACTGCCAAAACTCATGACCATCAAAATGTCTCCATGCCCGCAACTACGCGGATACCGCCGGTACGGGAGGGGATCGTTGCGTGGTTCGGATAGGGCAGATTGCGCAGCACGGATTGTCCACTCCCGTGCCATTCATCGCGGGCCTCGGCCACGATGGCCTGAACCGTATCGAGGTTGCCGATAAATTCGCGGTCCAGCCAGCGTGCAACCTGACGACCTGCATCTGTGTCTTGGGTAAAGTGCAGGCCCGCGATTTCACGGTTGTCGCCGATGCGGTCGCTCAGCGCGCGGATGGCGTCCCCGTAGCAGGCATTCAGATAGTCGGGCAGGCATCTCATGACCAGAAGGCCCACCAACTCGTTCTGAAGCGCGTGGTTGGAGGGAAAGGAGGGGTGGCCCGGCGTCGGCAGTACCGTCATCAGCCCCGGCATGTAGTGAGCGGGGCGCGCACGGGCAAAGAAATCCTTGAAATACATGCCAACCATTTGGCCAATCGCAAAGCCCGACGTCATCAGGGCCAGCGTGGCAGGTTTGTTGGCCGGTGTCAGCGACAGCAAATTCATCCAGTAGTCGATCGAGTGGTCGGCCTGCCGCGCGATTTCGGCCATGCGCGCGCCATTTCTCTGCGCATGATGGCGTTGCATCAAAAGCGCCAGTTCCGCTTCGATGTTGTCGACCTGCTCCAGGGGCGGGGGGGCAAGGGTGAAGCCGTTCACATGCTGCCACTTTTCGCCGGCGTATGTCTCGGATTCGTCGAATCGCCGCCAATTCGAGCTGCCGAACTCCCCGAGGATGAGCTGCGCCCGGAGTTCAGGGCTCCACGCCGATCTGGGAAAGCTGTTGCCGACCGGGACCTGCGCCGTGTCGATGACGCTCAGGTTCAATGTACCGTCGAACGGCAAGGTTCCTGTCCC
>CAXBNO010000700.1:0-1625 GCA_963976775.1 uncultured Kordiimonadales bacterium | reverse complement strand
CTGCTCGATCACGGCGTTCATGCTCTGACCGGCCTCGAAGCCGAATTCGCCGGCCTTCAGCCGTGTCCCCTGGTCGCGCACCCTGAGAACGGCGAGAAACAGCAGCCGGTCGTCGATGACACCGTTCAGCACCAGCGTATCGGCAATCGCGCGAGGTCCCGTGCCGCGCTCGATCACCACAGTCTGCGATTGCGTCAGCGGGCCAGGCGCGTCAGCGCCCTGCCACCAGTTCCATGCGAACAGTGCCGCGGTTCCGCACCCCAGAACGACGACGAGCAGCACCAGCCGCAGCGCCGACCGCATGGCGGATCAATCCAGCCGACGGAAGATCAGACTTGCATTGGTGCCGCCGAAGCCGAACGAATTCGACAGGGCGACATCAATCCTGCGCTCCGTCGGCTGCAACGGCGAGAGGTCCATGCCGACAGACGACTCGTCAGGGTTTTCCAGGTTCAGCGTCGGCGGTGCCACACCATCGCGCATCGCCAACAGGCAGAAGATCGCCTCCACACTGCCCGCAGCCCCCAGCAGGTGACCGATCGACGACTTGGTCGACGACATGGTCACACCGGACACATCCTCCCCCAGCAACCGCCGGATCGCCTTCAGCTCGATCTCGTCACCACGCGGCGTCGATGTGCCATGCGCGTTGATGTAGTCGACATCGGAACTGTTGATACCGGCCCGCTTCAGCGCCGCGGCCATGCAGCGATAGGCGCCGGAGCCATCTTCAGACGGTGCGGTGATGTGATAGGCATCGCCGGACATACCGTAGCCGATGACCTCGCCATAGATCTTCGCGCCACGGGCCCGTGCGTGCTCCAGTTCCTCCAGCACCACGATGCCCGCGCCTTCGCCCATGACGAAGCCGTCGCGCGCCTGGTCCCAGGGACGGCTGGCCGCCTCAGGATTGTCCTTGAAGTTGCAGGAAAGGGCCTTTGCCGCCGCAAAACCGGCAATGCCGATACGGCTCAGGGCCGCTTCCGCGCCACCGGCAACCATGACGTCCGCATCATCCAGGGCAATGATGCGCGCGGCATCGCCGATGGCATGGGCACCGGTCGAACAGGCAGTGACCACGGCGTGGTTCGGCCCCTTGAACTGGTTCTCGATCGAGATGTGGCCGGAAAGCAGATTGATCAGGCGCCCGGGGATGAAGAACGGCGACAGGCGTCGCGGCCCTTTCTCCGCCAGGATCCTGGCTCCCTCCTCGATGCCCTGCAGACCGCCGATCCCGGAGCCGACGAGAACGCCTGAGCGAAACTGCTGCTCATCCGTCTCGGCGACATATCCGGAGTCCTTCAGCGCCTGCTTGGCGGCAGCGAGACCATAGACGATGAAGCCGTCAACACGGCGCTGATCCTTCGGCTCCACCCATTCGTCAGGGTTGAAGCCGTCCGGAAACTCCTCCGACTTGGGCTTGATCTCGCACGCATAGTTCGTGGCGAGATCTGCTGTCTCGAACTTTCGGATGGTGGCGGCGCTCGATTCGCTCTTCAGCAATCGGGCCCACGTCTCCTCGGCTCCGGTCGCCAGGGGCGTCACTGCCCCCAGTCCGGTCACGACTACACGACGCATCATATGCTTTCCTGGCCGAACTGAGCGATCAGGCGTTGGCTGAGATG
>CAXBNO010000699.1:0-1636 GCA_963976775.1 uncultured Kordiimonadales bacterium | reverse complement strand
ATAGAGGCCCGACGACATGCCGATGGCCCCGTCGGCCAGCGCCTCCGACAGGCGGCGCTGCATCCGGTCGATCTCCGCCGTCGTGGCCTCCCGCTCCACGTCCAGGCCCATGGCGTCGTAGCGGAGCGTCGAATGACCGGTCAGGAAGGCGGCATTGACGGACGGCTTCGCCGCCTCCACCCGCTGCATGTAGTCGCCCAGCCGCTGTTCCATCAGCCCCTCGCCGCGGATGATCGGCTCCAGCCGGAAGTCCGGCACCCGTGCGGTGTCGAACGGCGCGGTGGAGAAGCCGCAGTTGCCGACGACGACGGAGGTGACGCCCTGGCTGATCTTCATCTCCATGTCCGGGGTCTCGATCAGCGCCGCGTCGTCGTGGGTGTGCACGTCGATGAAGCCCGGTGCCACCACCTTGCCCACCGCATCGATGCGCGCCTGCGCCGAGCGGTCCCCCGGGTCGCCCACGGCGATGATGCGGTCACCGCTGATGGCGATGTCCATCTGCTCCGGCCGGTCGCCGGTGCCATCGATCACCATGCCCCCAGCGATGATCAGGTCGATGCGGCCCTCGCTCTGCGTGCTCATCTGTTCTGCTCCAGGCTGGATGTTGCGCGCACAGGGTAACGGCATTCGCGGCGCGGCGCATCGTCGGGTGCGACCATGACGGACAGATTTCACTGTGCGCATGTGGCTTCTCTTGCCCGGCGCGGTGGTATAGGCAGGCGCGATGAACAGACGCCTGAAACGCGAAATCCGCGCCTGCGCCATCATCGCGGGCAGCGCCGCCCTTCTCGGCGCGATCTTCGGCATCGCGATCGCGGTCAGCGGGGACGGTGAAACACGTTTCGCGACGGTCGCTGCCGCGGCGTTCCGCGGGGTCTGGACGGGGGGCTTCATCGCCTCCCTGCTGGTCGCGATCGAATCCTTCTACATCAATGGTGCCAACGGCGCCTGGATGCGGCGGCTGTCGTTCAGCGCGCAACTGCTGCTGCGCTCCCTGCTGTATCTCGTGATCATCCTCGCGGGCATCCAGTCCGGTGCCGCCCTGTTCCCGGTCACGGCCACTACCCCCTTCGGCTGGAACAGCGAGACCGCGATCCAGCTCGGCTTCTCGCTGGTGATCAGCCTGGCGGTCAATTTCGCCATGTCGGTCAACCGGCTGCTGGGGCAGGCGGTGTTCCGCAACTTCCTGACCGGGCGCTATCACCGGCCGGTCGTGGAGCCGCGCGTGCTGCTGTTCGTCGATCTGGTGGGATCCACCGCCGCCGCCCAGGCCATCGGCGACCTGGCGTTTCACGGGCTGCTGCGTGACGTCTATCGCGACCTGACCGGCCCGGTGATCGAGCGGCGCGGCGTCATCGAGAAAAACGTCGGTGACGAGATGATCGTCTCCTGGCCCGACCGGCTGGACGCGCGCCTTGCCGCCCTCCAGTGCGGGCTGGACTTCCAGCAGGTGCTCGACCAGGCGGCAGACCGCTACCGCCGCACCTACGGCCTCGCCCCGCGCCTGCGTGGCGCGGTGCATGCGGGACCCGTGGTGATGGGGGAGATGGGGGAACAGCGGCAGGAGATCGTGATGCTGGGCGACGCCATGAACACGACCGCGCGGATGGTCGACCTCTGCCGCAGCCACGACTGC
>CAXBNO010000698.1:0-1638 GCA_963976775.1 uncultured Kordiimonadales bacterium | reverse complement strand
TGACAGGACCGCGTAGGAACCACGCCGGTAACCGCAGTCCGCATGCGCCAGTCCGATCTGTCGCATCCAGTCGAGGTGGGTGGACAGGGGAGACAGGCGCTCATCGCGGCATGCCGCGAGGGCCCTGGCGATCCCGGTCTCGTCGACCCCGATGGCCCGCAGGGCGGCGAGCCAGGTCCAGTGCTGCCGCTGGTGCAACACCTCGTCCTCCCCCGCGATCCGTGTGGCATGGATCAGGACCCCGCCCGGCCGGAGGCTCTGGAAGGTGCGTGAGTAGAGATCGATCTTCTGCGCATCCGTCATGTGGTGGGCCGCCAGCAGCGCGATCACCGCATCCGCCGGCTTGGGCAGGCGTACCCGCAACGGATCGCCGGCGCGAAAGGTCACGTTCGCTTGTTCGCCCGGATGCACCTGCGCGGCGGCAAGGGCATCGTCGGCAGGTTCAATGAGCGTAATCGCGGCGCGCGGCAGACGGCGCGCCAGCATGGCTGTGAGCAGGCCTGCCACGTCCCCCAGAACGCAGACGGTGGGCTCCGCGGCACTGTCGAGACGGACTTCCTGCAGGACGGCGTCCAGAATTCCGCTCAGGTCCGGAACCATGATGCGGCGCGCGTGCTCCAGAACATCGCCTTCCATATCGAAAACTTCCCCCGGTTCGCGTTCGACCCCTGCCGCGCCGACAAAGAAGTCGCGCAGACAAAGAAAAGGGGCCGTCGGACATACCGACGACCCCCGATCCTTCAGGCTTGGTTCAGCCGTTCCGATCAGGAACCGGAACCGACGGAGCCGTCGATGATGTCACCGAAACGCTCCCAGCTATTGCCTTTCAGGCGCATCAGCTGCCACTGCTCGATCGGAAAGAAATCCGTCGCGCTGGTGTTGACGGTGATACCCGGCAGCAGCATCGGCGCGCGGTAGTTCTTGATGTTCGCGGCCTGAGCCATGATGTTCTCGCGGCTCAGGTCGTCACCGGCCTGCTCCAGAGCCTTCACCAGGGTGTGGCAGACCGACCAGCCATAGGCCGTGAACGAATCGGACTTGTCACCATCCGGATAGTATTCATCCATCCAGGCGTTCCAGGCCTTGTACTCGTCATGCGACTGCCATTCCGGATCGGTCGGATCCATCAGGTAGGCAGCGGAGATCATGCCCTGGCCCTTTTCGAAGCCAGCCTTCGAAACAACCGAACCAATCGAGTTGGACACGGAGTTCAGCAGGTGCAGCGGCGCCCAGTTGAGCTCGAAGTTCTTCGCGATCGCCTGCGCCGCGAACTTCGGCGTGGAGACGTTGTAGAACGTGTCCGCACCGGAGTTCTTGATGTTCACGATCTGCGAATCGATCGTCGGGTCGGTGACCTCGAAGGATTCACGCGAAACGATCATGGAACCGGCCAGGTCGCCGAGACCATTCTCCAGCCCGTGGATGTAATCCTTACCGTAGTCGTCGTTCTGGTAGAGGATGCCGATCTTGGCGTTTGGCTGCGTCGCCATCAGGTAGCGGGCATAGACAATGCCTTCAGACTGATAGTTCGGCTGCCAGCCCATGGTCCACGGGAAGTTCTTCGGATCGCCCCACTTGGTGGCACCGGTCGCGACGAAGAGCTGCGGCACCTTCTTCTTGTTCAGGTAGGTATGAACG
>CAXBNO010000697.1:0-1640 GCA_963976775.1 uncultured Kordiimonadales bacterium | reverse complement strand
TCGAAGGCATAGGCCAGTGCCTGCCGCAGCGCGGGGTCCTGGAACAGCGGTCGGCGCAAGTTGTAGATGAACCCCTGCATGCCGGTGGGCCGGTTGTGCGGCACCAGTTCCAGCTTCACGCGTCCGTCCTTGCGGGCCGGGAAGTCGTAACCCGTGGCCCAGTCCTTCGAGCTGTTCTCCGAGCGGAAATCGTAGACGTTGGCCTTGAATGCCTCCAGCAGTGCCGTGCGGTCGGCGAAATATTCGTACTGGATACGGTCGAAGTTGTAGCGGCCCTTCGCCAGACCCAGGTCGCGGCCCCAGTAGTCCCGGACCCGTTCCAGAACGACGCGGCGGTTCGGTTCCACTTCGGAGACACGATAGGGACCGGAACCCATCGGGGCCTCCAGCGTGGTGGCCCCGAATTCGCGGGTCGACCACCAGGCCTTCGACATCACCGGCAACTGGCCCATGATCTGCGGCAGTTCCCGGTTTCCGGCGCTGGAGAAGGTGAACCTGACCCGTCGGGGACCAAGGATCTCGTGGCTGACGACGTTGCGGTAATAGTAACGGTAGAAGGGCTCGCCCTCCTCCTGCAGCCGCTCGAAGCTGAAGACCACGTCCTCGGCGGTGATCGGCGACCCGTCGTGGAAGCGCGCTTCCTCCCGCAGGTTGAAGATGACCCAGGAATCATCCTCCGGCACTTCAACCGTTTCGGCGATCAGCCCGTATTCCGCAGACGGCTCGCCCAGATGCGTATCCATCAGGGTCTCGATGGCCTGCGCGGCGGCGCTGGCGGCATTGCCCTTCGGGATGTAGGGATTGAGGGAATCAAAGCCGCCAAAGGCGCTGAGGCGCAACGTGCCGCCCTTCGGCGCGTCCGGGTTCACGAAGCTCAGATGGTCGAAGCCCGGCGGATACTGCGGTTCGCCCAGCAGCGAAAGAGCATGGGTCTTCTCGACATTCTCCGCCAGTGCAGGCGCGGCATTGATGCCGATCGCGGCCAGCAGCAGGACGGCACCCAGAATGGTCTTCGAACCCGAAAGCTTCACCGGCATCATCCTCCACCTGTTCACGACAGTCACAGCGGCTTGCCGCTTCATTATGACCAGAGTTGGGCACGAGGCGAAAGACGCGCAACCGTGATCGCGTCAACCTTTCAGACGGGCGATCACCTGCGCATGCAGCGCGGGATCACCCACGGCCACCGTCTCGGCACCGGTTCCGAACCGAATCGGATTGCCCTCCCAGTCGGTGATGCGGCCGCCGGCACCATTCACGACGGGGGCCAGGGCCAGATAGTCATGCGGCTTCAGGTCATTCTCCGCCACGATGTCCACGAAGCCCAGCGCCAGCAGACCATAAGCATAGGCATCGGCGCTGTAGCGTCGCAGCGCGGTCCCCTCCGCCAGCCGCCAGAGAGCGGCACCACGGTCGCCTTCAAAACATTCCGCACCCCAGGAAAAGAAGGTTGCATGGTCTATCCCGGCGCATTCGCGGGTTTGCACCGGCTTGCCGTTGAACAGGGTCGGCTTGCCCGTCACCCCGACCCAGCGTTCCCGCTGGATCGGCTGGTCGATGATGCCGATCACCGGCTCCCCCCGCCAGGCCAGCGCGATCAGGGTCGCGAACTGGGCGGAGCCGCAGATGAAGGACTTGGT
>CAXBNO010000696.1:0-1647 GCA_963976775.1 uncultured Kordiimonadales bacterium | reverse complement strand
GATCGCCGATGACACGCTGAACAGCCACGCCACGGCGGCGGCCTGATATCCATGCAGAGCCTTCAGACAGCCTGGCGCATGGCGTTGCGCGACCTGCGCGGCGGCGTGGCCGGTTTCCGCATCTTCCTGTTCTCGCTGGGTCTTGGTGTTGCCGCCATTGCCGGTGTCGGATCGCTCACGTCATCGATCCTGTCCGGCCTCCAGGCGAACGGGCAGCAGATCCTTGGTGCGGACGTGGACCTGCGCCTGATTCACCGGGAACCGTCGCAGCCCGCACAGGACTGGCTTGTCGCCAACAGTGAGGCGGTATCCCGGAGCCTGACGATGCGCACCATCGTCCGCGCCACCTCTTCGGATGCGCGTACCCTGTCGGAACTGAAGGCAGTGGACGGTCTCTACCCCCTATATGGCCAGTTCAGGCTGGAAGGCGGCGGTGATCCGGCTGTCGCGCTGGGGCTGGCCAATGACCGCTACGGTGTCGTCGCCGCGCCGGAACTCGCTGACCGGCTGGACGTGCGCATCGGCGAGATCCTGCGCGTTGGTGATGCGGAGGTGGAACTGCGCGGCATCATTGCCGAGGAACCGGACCGGGCATCCAGCGGTGCTGTCCTGCTGGGGCCGCGCCTGATGATCTCCGCTGACGCCCTGCCGGCCACCAACCTGATCCAGCCGGGCAGCATGATCTTCCGCCACTATCGGGTCAAACTGCCCCCCGGTGCGGACATGGCGGGTTTCGTTTCGACTTTGCAGGACCGTTTCCCCGATGAGGGCTGGCGGGTGCGGGACAGCCGTCGTGGCGCACCGGGTGTCGAAAGCTTCATCGAGCGGCTGCGCGTGTTTCTGATCCTTGTCGGACTGACGGCCCTGCTGGTGGGCGGTGTCGGTGTCGGCAATGCGGTCAAGGCGCATCTGGATACCAAGCGCCGCTCCATCGCCATCCTGAAGTGCCTCGGCGCAACAGGTGGTGACATCACACGCATCTTCATGATCCAGATCCTGGTCCTCGGCACGGTCGGCATTGTCGGCGGACTGGTCGTCGGTGGTCTGGTGCCCTTCATCGTCGGCAGCCTGCTGGCGCAGATGCTGCCCGTGGCACCGGAGGCGAACCTGTTCGTGATGCCCCTGCTGCTGGCCACGCTCTACGGCATTCTCATCATCCTCACCTTCGCGCTCTGGCCGCTCGGTTCCGCCCGCCGGACCAGCGCCGCAAGCCTGTTCCGGGCCATGCTGGGCGATGGTGGCGAACGCCCGCCGCGCAGCTTCATCATCGGCACCGTGCTGTCGCTTGCCGGGCTTGCCGGGCTGACCCTCGCCAGTTCGGACCAGCCGGAGTTCGCAGCCTATTTCGTGCTGGGTGCCGCAGGCTGCTTCGCCGTGCTGTGGCTCGCGGCGCAGGGTGTCATGCGCGCCGCGGCGCGGGTCAAGGGGCCGCGCAGTTCGACGTTGCGCATGGCGCTGGCCAACCTGCATCGCCCGGGTGCCCCGACGGTCTCCGTCATGATCTCGCTCGGTCTGGGTGTCACGCTGCTGGCTGCGGTGGCCCTGATCGAAGGCAATGTGAAAGGCCAGGTCGACCGCCGGGTGGCGGAGGAGGCACCGGCCTTCTTCTTCATCGACATCCAGCCCGACCAGGTGAAAGCCTTCGAC
>CAXBNO010000695.1:0-1654 GCA_963976775.1 uncultured Kordiimonadales bacterium | reverse complement strand
TCGACCAGATGCATGTAGTGCACGCCGGAGGGGCAGGTGGTCATGCAGGACAGGCAGGACAGGCAGCGATCAACATGGTGCACGACTTCCGGTGCCGGTGCGCCGCCGGTCTCCAGCATCTCCCGGATCAGCCAGATGCGCCCGCGCGGGCTGTCACGCTCGTCGCCCAGGGTGACGTAGGTCGGACAGGTCGCGGTGCAGAAGCCGCAGTGCACGCAATTGCGCAGGATCTCGTTGGATCGGGCAATACCTGGATCGGCAAGTTGAGCCTCGGTGAAACGTGTCTGCATTGCTCAGACCCCCTCCACCATGCGACCCGGATTCAGCACACCGCGCGGGTCGAAACCATCCTTGATGCGCTTCGTCAGGGCGGCGAGTGGCGCAGGCTGTGGCTGAAACACCGGGATGCGGGCGCGCAGGTCGGCGGCACCACGGATCAGCGTGGCATGGCCGCCGTCCATGGTGCCGCGAATGCTGCCGACGCCGCCATCCTCCGCGCCCGGTTCCAGCGCCAGCCAGAGCTGTCCCCCGGCCCAGTCCATCAGTCCCCGGCCCGGCACCTGATCGAGGACCCCTGTCATCGTCCGGGCACCATCCATGGGGGGCACGGACAGCCGCCAGAGCGGATCGCCGGTAACGGTCGCGCCGTCGAGCAGGGGCGTGATGTCTCGGACCTCCCGCCAGAAGGTGATGGAGCGATGGGTATGCAGTTCCTCGACCCCCTGTGCGGTGCCGAGCATCGTCTTCAGTGCGGCAGCCCGGTGGGTGACGGACGGTGCCGGTCCCTCCAGGCGAATGGCGGTCACGCTGGCCCCGGCACCGGTGACGAAACCGACCGAACTGCGCGCCGCAACCCCTGTCGGCAGGTAACAGAGACCGGTCACATCATGTGGCGACCCGGCGGCGTCCGCCATCGCCTGCACGGCCTGTTCCGCCGACAGGCCAAAGGCCAGCATGGTCCGGATCTTCTCGGCCCGCGGCAGGACCTTGAAGGTGACTTCGGTCAGGGCGGCCAGGGTGCCGAAGCTGCCGCACATCAGCTTGCAGAGGTCGTATCCGGTGACGTTCTTCACCACCCGCCCACCGGACTTGAAGATCTCTCCACGCCCGGAAACGCCACGGAATCCCAGCAGGTGGTCGCGCGCGGAACCTGCCCTGAAACGGCGTGGCCCGGCCAGGTTGCAGGCAAAGATGCCGCCGATGCTGCCATCCGTCACCGCATTGGCCTGCAGATGTCCCATGTGCGGTGGCTCGAACGCCAGTTCCTGGTTCTCCGCCGCCAGCGCTGCCTCGATCTCCGCCAGCGGGGTCGCGGGTCCGGCGCTCATCACCAGTTCATCGGGTTCATACATGCGGATGCCGCTGAACCCGGAAAGGTCCAGCTGTCCGGCGGTCTGCATCGTCCGACCGAAGCCGCGCTTCGATCCGCGCCCGACGAGTTCCAGCGGCTGTTCGGCGGCAACCGCATGGGCCACCACCTCAGCCAGATGCTCCTCCGACCCCGGCTTGAAGTCCTGCCCGCTCATGTGGCGGAAATCCCTGGCAGGCATCGCTGGTCTGCACGGCGCAAATTCTGCCTCGCGAGGGCGCGTGCGGAAGAGCTCAGGTGACGCCGTCCGCGCCCCTTCCCCCTTGATGGGGGAAGGTCGGGAAG
>CAXBNO010000694.1:0-1665 GCA_963976775.1 uncultured Kordiimonadales bacterium | reverse complement strand
CATGTGCGGCCGCGCCTTCGATTCACGCCTGCTGTTCAGTTGGCCCAACCACCAGATCGGCGTGATGGGCGGGGAGCAGGCGGTGAACACGCTTGCCGACGTGAAGGCCGCGCAGATGCGCCGTGGCGGTCAGGAAGTCGATGCCGACGTGATCGCGGCGCTGAGAGAGGAAACCGGCTCCGCCTACCTGGACCAGCTCTCCGCCTACTACGCCACGTCGGAACTCTGGGATGACGGAATCCTTGATCCGGTGGACACACGCAACGCGCTGGGCATGGCCATCACCGCGTCGCTGAATGCGCCGCTGGAGGAACCTGGCTATGGCGTCTTCAGATTCTGACGGCCCGCGCCGCGTGCCGGTGGTCACATAATACCGCACAACAAGGTGGTCGCCATCACAACAGGCGTGTAGACTCACGCTTTGGCAACCATTCCAACCCATGTTGTATGAATGCCGGAGTTCATTCACGCCAGAGACGTTGATGCGGGAACCGTTCTGTTTCAGGAGGGTGACAGGGGTGACGATGCGTTCATCATCGAGGCCGGCCTGATCGAAATCTCGATCCAGTCCGAAGGCGAGCGGAAGCTGATCGCCGCGCTGGGTCCGGGTGAGATCTTCGGCGAGATGGCTCTGATTGCCAACACGCCCCGCTCCGCCAGCGCTCTGGCACGCGAACGCACGCGCCTGCTCGTCGTGCGGCGCGGACGCCTGACCAAGCCCATAGAGAATGCCGATCCGGTCATGCGTCTGATGATCCAGATGATCGTGGAACGGCTGACGGATGCTTCCCGCTCCCTGACCGGCACCAACGAGATGGTGCCGCAGGCGATGCAGGAGGCGCGGCGGCAGGCCTTCGAGGAAGTGCGTGACATTGCCCTGCGCCGGGTCCAGATCGAGCGGGAACTGCGCCGCGCGGTGGAGACACCGCAGTTCGAACTGCACTATCAGCCCATCATCTCCATGGTCGACAGCACCATTGCCGGATACGAGGCGCTGATGCGCTGGAACGATCCCGAGAAGGGGCAGATCTCACCGGGCAACTTCATAGGTCTTGCCGAGGAAACCGGCATGATCGTGGAGATGGGGCGCTGGGCACTGCAGAAGGCGCTGGCCGATCACGCGGCGATGGTACCGGTCTGGCAGCGATGCTGGCCGGACCGGCCGACCCCCTTCGTCAGCATCAATGTCTCCAGCGGCCAGTTGATCGAACCGGGCGAGATCGGGCGTCTTTCGGCGATCATTCAGGACTCCGCTGTGTCGCCCGACCAGATCAAGCTGGAAGTCACGGAAAGCCTGATGATCCACGATCCGGAGGCCGCAGTCGACGCCCTGACCGAGCTGAAGGGCCTGGGCGTCTCCATCGCCATCGACGATTTCGGCACTGGCTATTCCAGCCTGAGCTACCTGCACCGCTTCCCCATCGACACCCTGAAGGTCGACCAGTCGTTCGTTTTCAACATGCTGAACGACACCACCAGCGGTCGTCTGGTCCGTTCGATCATCCACATGGCCGACGACCTCGGCCTGACGACGGTGGCGGAGGGGATCGAGACGCAGGCGCACTTCGACCAGTTGCGCGATTCAGGCTGCGCACTGGGTCAGGGTTTCCTGATGGCCCGCCCCTGGCCGCGCTTCGATATCGAGGCGATGCTGGAAACCGGGTG
>CAXBNO010000693.1:0-1671 GCA_963976775.1 uncultured Kordiimonadales bacterium | reverse complement strand
CCTTCACCCGCGCCTATGACGCCGATTCGGCGCCAGACCCCCTGCCTGCGCCGTTGCAGAACTATCTCTGGTGGCAGGAGGGCCGCACCCGTGTGGAGCGGGTCCGCGCCCACGACTTCCTGACCTACCCGGTGGGCCAGCTTGTCGGCGACATGCAGGAGGAGACGACCGTGAAACAGGTTGTCTACGAGATGATCGACGAATTGCTGGAGGCCCGCGACCGCATGAACCGGATGCTGGGCTGAAAAGGGCGACCGGTGCCGTGTCCATCCCTTGACCGGGCCTCCCGGATGTGAGGTTTCATCAGCTTGTCCATCCACGCTTCACCCGGGTTTGACCCGGGTGGCCACTCGCCGGGGCCTGAACGGCACTGCCGGGGCGGGGGAGCGGTCTGGTGCCGCAATCAGCCAGTGGAAAGGTCTAGATGTACATGTCACGCAGGTTGTAGTCCTTGACGATGCTCCTGCGGGTCTCCTCGTTCCAGCGGTTCCGGTCTTCCTGGCCGATGCCGGGGTGATAGACGTAGGGCCTCTCCTCCGGGAAACGCTGCCGTCGTGCATCGATGCCGACGGAGATCATGCGGCTGCGCTCCCTGACGCGTTCCTCTTCGAATGTGACTTCCTCGCCGGACAGCAGTTCCGTCGTCACCCCCAGCACCCTGCTGCGGGCGAAGTATCCGGCATTCACCTTCACGCGCCGGTCCGGCGATGAGTTCGCGAAGGACCCGTGCACGAGCTGGCGGTTGGTCATGATGACAGCGCCGCTGTCGCAGACCAGCGGCACAGCACCGGCGATCCGCTCCGACCCGCTTTCCGCAACCAGCCGCCTGATATCGACCCGGCCCAGCAGGTGGCTGCCGGGCAGCACCCAGACGCCGTTGCCGGGCGTGCTGGGATAGAGCTGCGCCATGAAGTTGAAGCCATGCGCATCCATGTCCCAGTCCGGGGCATCCCAGTGGGTGGTGCCATCCTGATGCCAGGCCACGGACGGCCCCAGGCCCGGTTCCTTGATGAACACGACCTCATTGTACGGCACGAAGTCCGCACCCAGTATCGCCTCGCAGGCGGCCAGCAGTCCCGGATGGCCATAGAGGCGCAGGCAGGAATCCATCAACTGCAGGTTTCCGTGCAGCAGTTCGATGGTCCATTCCGGGGCATCACCGGCCGGTGTCGGCTCGGCCACCTTCACGGGATGCCGCCCCTTGTTCCGGCTGGTGCCGCCAAGAGGGTCGCTGAGGGGACGGGCGAAACGATAGGGCGGGCGGGCGAATTCCCGGCCAAGCGCGGGATTGCCATCCCTGTCCAGCGCGCTGTCAGGTGCCACCGGTGCCCGGGCGAGCGTCTGATCGATGTCCGCCCGCAGATCCGCAAGTTCCTCACTGCCAATGGCATTCTCGAAGACATAGAAGCCGTGTTCCCGGTAGGCCGTCACAATATCCGGGTGCAGCCTGCCCGACCCATCCAGCTCTATGGGACCGCGATTCCCGAGTTCCAGCGCCCGACGTTCTCCGGCCGCGAAATAGGTGGCCATGCCCGACGCGTGCTCCTCCGCGGTCAGGGAACTGGCTGAAACAGGCGCATTCATCCTCATATCACCTTCTCCGGTTCGCGGGTCTGTCAGGCTAGCCCGGCCCATCGGCAGGGTGCCCGTCGGTCGGTTCGGTTGCGGGGA
>CAXBNO010000692.1:0-1674 GCA_963976775.1 uncultured Kordiimonadales bacterium | reverse complement strand
CCAGTCGGCGCGGACGCCCACGAACACTTCCCGGCGATTGCCGGTGATGCCCTCCGAGTCGTTCTCCAGCCCGCCTTCGGCCACCAGGTTCACGTCGGGCATGAAGTCGGCCATGGCGGACTTGTGCTGCTGGCGCGCCTCGCCGATGCGCTCCGTGCTCTGCTTCATCGCCGGATTGACCCGAAGTGCGCGGTCGATGGCCAGGTCGATGTCCAGCGGCAGCAGCACGTCCGGTGCCAGTGGCGGTTCCATCGAACCGATTTCCGGCGCGTGATGGAACACGGCGACATATTCGGCGATGGCGTCGCGCAACTGCCCCTCCAGCCGGACGCGCTGTTCCTTCGCACCCTGCAGCCGGGATTTCGACTGCAGCACATCGACGGACAGACCCGAACCGCGCCGCACCCGCTCGTCCTCCAGCGCGAGCTGGCGGCGGATGGTGCCTTCGGTCTGGAGCGCAATGTCCACCAGCTCCGTCTGGCGCAGCACGGCCAGGTAGGCGGTGGTGGCGCGCAGCATCAGTTGCTGCTCTGCCCGCTCCACGCCAAAGCCCGCCTGGAATTCCCGATTGATCGCCGCCTTCAGCTGGCCATCGGTCTCGAAGCCGTCGAACAGTTTCTGCGTGACCTCGAACCGTCCGATCTCGCGGGTCTGCACGACCGCATCACCTCCGGCGTTGCGTCGTACCGGACTGTCTACATTCTCATAGCCGTATTCGCCGGTCAGGCGCAGTTGCGGAAACAGCGGTGCCCGCGCTTCCCGCACCGCGTCACGGGCCTGGTCGAGCCGCCGTTCCGCCGCGCGCACATCCGGATGAGCGCCCATCAGTCCGCGCAGTTCATCGACCAGCGGTGCCGCAGTGGCGGCCCCCGCGAGGGGGAACAGGACGGAAGCTATGATCAGACCACGTATCAAACCGGCGCATCTTCCGCAGACGAGGGACATCGGGCTGTCGAATCAGCCTGATGCGAAACATGGTAGCAGGTGTATAACAGGCCCGCCTTCGGGTTAAGTCACATCCCACAATTCGTGCGCGGGAGCAGTCTTGCAGGACAGGGTTTCATCTGATGCAGGGAACGACTGGCTTGCCGACCTGCTGGCCCCCGTCCGTCGTCGGCTGGGTGAGGTCGTGGCGCTGTCGTTCATCGTCAACATCCTGGCCATCGCGGTGCCGATCTTCGTGCTGCAGGTCTATGACCGGGTGGTGTTTCACGGTGGCCTGTCGACGCTGCAGGGGCTGGTGGTCGGCGTTCTGATCGCGCTCGCCTTCGATTTCGCCCTGCGGCAGGGGCGGGGGCGGTTGCTGCGGGCAGCGGCGGTGGAGATCGATGTTTCGCTGGCCCGGTCGCTCTACGGGCGCATCACCGGCGCGCCACTGGCGATGCTGGAGGCGCGCCCGACAGCCTGGTGGCAGGCGTTGTTCCGGGATGCCGAGACGGTACGCAACACCTTCTCCGGCCTGTCGGCGGTACTGGTCGCAGACCTGCCGTTCGCTGTCCTGTTCGCGGTCGTGATCTACGTCGTGGCTGCCCCTGTTGCCTGGGTCTTCCTGGCTGTCTTCCCGATCTTCATTGCCCTGGCCTGGTATTCGGGCCGCGTGGTCCGCGCAGCCAATGATGCGGAACGCCGCGCCGTCTTCGACCGCGACAGCATGATCGCCGAACTGATCGGCGG
>CAXBNO010000691.1:0-1694 GCA_963976775.1 uncultured Kordiimonadales bacterium | reverse complement strand
CATCTTGGTCTCCGCTGCCGCCAGTTCGGCCACCCGCAGGGTCGGCATGAAGGATACGTCGCCGTGCGGTTGCTCCAGATGATGCAGCACATCCGGCCAGCGCCCCAGCATGCGCGGCGAGACGATCTCGTGGCGGTGGTTGGTGCCGAAGCGTCGCGAGACAGCATGCGCATGGCGTGTCTCGTCGAAACGCTGATCCTCGAATCCGATGGAGAAGGTATCGACCGGGCGGGACATGTGCATCGCCATCAGGCCCGTGACCGTGCTGGAATCGATACCACCCGACAGGAAGGCACCAAAGGGCACGTCCGCGCGCAGCCTGATCCTGACCGCATCGTCCAGCAGGGCCAGCAGCTCGGCAGAGGCATCGGCCAGCTTCATCGGTTTCGGTTCGATGTCCGACAGCCGCCACCAGCGGTCCTCCACCATGCCGGTCGGGCTGATCGACAGGCGCCCGCCCGGGGGAACATGGCGTATGCCTTCGAACGCGGTCAGCGGCGGCGGCACATAGTTCAGGACCAGAAAGTGGTGCAGTGCCTCCCGGTTCGCGACAGGCCGGACACCGGTCGCGAAGATAGGCTTGATCTCGGAGGCAAAGCTGAGGCGCGTGCCGTTGTCATGCACGTAGAGCGGCTTCACCCCCATACGGTCACGATAGAGGTGCAGCACGGGGCGATCACCGCGCCCGTCATGTACCGCGATGGCGAACATGCCGTTCAGGTGCCGCACGAAGTCGACGCCGTCCCGCAGGTAGAGCGCCAGCAGGACCTCGGTATCCGACCGGGTTCTGAGAGCGACGCCATCGCGTCGCAGCATCTCGGCCAGCTCGACGAAGTTGAAGATTTCGCCGTTCTGCACGACGGAGACCTTGCCCTCCGCCGCCGTCATCGGCTGATGGCCACCTTCGATGTCAATGATCGAGAGGCGGCGGTTGCCGATCGCGCCGTGGCTGAAGCGGACGTGGCCGCTGTCGTCCGGCCCCCGATGGGTCAGCAGGCGGTCCATCTGCTGCAGGGCACCGTCGGGCAATGCAGCGCCGGATCGGTCGAAATAGCCGTAGATACCGCACATCAGGCCTGCTCCCCACGCGCCGGTTTGCCCTGAACAATCCGGTCAACGGCCTCGACCAGGCGCAGCCGGTCATGCTCCGCCTCATCTGCGCTGCGCCGGGCCAGACGATCAACGGCCTGTCTGATGCGCCCGATCTCGCCCTGCCAGTCGAACGGCCCCGTCGCGCGATCCTTGAACTTGCGTGACAGCATGACGGAGGTGGAACCGAGCCGGACATGCTCCGCCAGGATAAGCGCGGCATCCAGATCGCCGTGGCCAAGCCGCGCCATGCCGCCGAAACCGAATGGCTTTCCGGCGGATTTCGCCACGGTGGCAAGCTGCTCGACCGTGCCGTCGGCGAGGGGCTGAAACATGAAATGGTCGCCTCTGTCGAGGTGCAGGTCGTTCAGGCCGATGTAGACCGCCTCGACGCCATCCAGCGCTGCAATCTGTTTCAGCGCCTCTGCCGAGGCCACGGTCTCGATCAGCGGCACCAGCGGCAAGCGACCGGCTATGGCACGGCACATTGCGGCGGCATCCGCAGCACTGCGGATCATCGGCAGCATGACCTGCTGCACGCCTGCCGCCAGAACCCCCTCCAGCTGTTCCGGATTCAGTTCCGGCCAGGGGTCGGTCCGGACAAG
>CAXBNO010000690.1:0-1699 GCA_963976775.1 uncultured Kordiimonadales bacterium | reverse complement strand
TTGCGTCGCTCAGGGCTTCCAGTTCGCGCAGCCGCTTCGCGTTCTGCCGGGCAGCCTCCAGATTGGTGAAACGATCCTGTACCCAGGTTGCCGCACGGGCCAGCAGGCCACTGTCGGAATGCGTCAGGTCATAGGACTGGACGGTCATTAGATCTCTCCTTGTACTGGCAGGCTTTTTCCGGCCTGGCCGTTGATCTTTGGTGTCTTCGATGAAGGAGAGATGGGGCGTTGTGTGCGCTGCAACAAACGACGAATTCTTGGCTTTCGGAAAAGGAAATGTATATCAGGATCAAGTTGAAACACCGGGACTCCACACATGCGCCGCAGACTGCCCCCATTGAACGCCCTGCGCGCCTTCGAGGCTGCGGCACGGCACGAGAGTTTCAAGGGTGCGGCAGACGAACTGTCCGTCACACCTGCGGCCGTCGGGCATCAGATCCGCACGCTGGAGGACTTTCTGGGGGTGGAACTGTTTCACCGCCTGAACCGGGCTGTTGAACCGACCGATGCGGCACGCCGCCTGCTGCCTGATCTCACCCGCGCGTTCGACCTGATGGTCGATGCCCTGTCGACGCTGGATGAGGACGACGGAGAGAATGTGATCTCGGTCTCGACGGTCCCGTCCTTTGCCGTGAAATGGCTCATCCCGAGGCTTGAGCGCTTCAACCGGGCGCATCCGGAACTCGACGTCCGCATTTCGGCGAGCATGGAGATGACGGATTTCAGCAAGGGCGGCTTCGACTGCGCCATACGCTTCGGGTCCGGCAATTATCCGGACCTGAAGGCCTGGAAGATACTGGACGACACGGTCCTGCCCGCCGCCAGCCCGACCCTGCTGGCGAGCGTTGGCGGCGTCACGCAGCCGTCGGACCTGTCACGCCTGCCCCTGATCCATGATGACTCGCTGCGCTATGACCCGATGACACCGGACTGGCGGGCATGGCTGATGGCGGTGGGGGCCGAGGACAAGGTGGACTGGCGGCGTGGCACCCACTTCTCCTATGCCGATCACGCGGTACAGGCGGCGATAGATGGCATGGGCGTGGTGCTGACCCGTCGCTCCCTTGCCGCCCATGACCTCGCGACGGGACGGTTGGTGACGCCCTTTCAGGGGGAGCAACCGCTGTCCATGTCCTACTGGTTCGTCTGTCCGCCACGGAACGCGACGCGCCCGCGCATCAGCGCCTTCCGCGACTGGATCCTGTCCGAAGCGTCAAGGGCACCGACCGAAGAGGAAGAGCCTGCGGCTATTCAAGCTCCAGGATGACATCATCCACCGCCAGGCTGTCGCCCGGCCCGGCATTGATCGTCGCGACCACACCGTCGGCTTCGGCACGCAGCACGTTCTCCATCTTCATGGCCTCGACGACGGCCAGCGCCTGACCGGTCTTCACCTCGTCGCCCACTTCCACGTGGATCTGCATGACCATGCCCGGCATGGGGCAGAGCAGCAGCTTCGACAGGTCGGGAGCTTCCTTGACCGGCATCAGTTCGGCCAGTTCAGCCGCCATTAGGGTACGCACGCAGTAATCGTCGGTCGCGCCATTGAAGGTCAGGGCAAAGCCCTCGACCGTGGAGCGCACCTGCACCTGCATCCGCTGGCCGCCAACGATGCCGTTGAAGACCGGGTTGCCGGGGCGCCAATTGCTCTCGACTACCAGATGCTCGCCCTCGACATGCACATCCGTGGCGCGGTCGC
>CAXBNO010000689.1:0-1701 GCA_963976775.1 uncultured Kordiimonadales bacterium | reverse complement strand
TCGTGCTCGGCAGCATCTGGCGCGGCGTTGCCACGCCGTCGGAGGCCGCGGGCATCGGTGCGCTCGGCACGCTGTTGATCGCGATCGGCATGCGGCGGCTGAGTTTCCGTACCCTGCGCGAGATGCTGGCCGATGCGGGTCAGGTCTCGGTCATGGTGCTGACCCTGGTGGTTGGTGGTGCGCTGTTCTCTCGCCTGCTGCAGTTTTCCGGCTCGGCCCGGATGATTGCCGACCTGATGGTCGGGATCGATCTTGGCATCTACGGCACGCTGCTGATCTTCCTGGGGCTGGCGATCCTGCTCGGCATGTTCATCGATGGCGCCGCCATCATCTTCATCGTGACACCGATCATGATGCCGGTGATCAAGTCGATGGGCATTGATCCGGTCTGGTTCGGGGTCATGCTGATGATCTCCGTGGCGATCGGGTACGTCACCCCGCCCTTCGGCATGAACCTTTTCTACCTGAAGGGCATCCTTGAACAGATCAAGGACTCGCCGGGGTGCGAGGCGCTGGGGCGTGCGGGTGTTCGCGACATCTGGATGGCGTGCCTGCCCTATGTCGCGATCATGATTCTCGCGCTGGGGCTGGTGTTGGTCCTGCCGGGACTGGCGACCTGGCTGCCAAGCCATATGTAGGTCACCGGCACATGCAGGTCGCCTGGCCGGGGAGGGTCGCGCGACGCAATCAAGGGGAGAAACAGGTCATGACCGGGGAAGTCATCAGGACTGGCGGCGCGTCGCATTATCCGGAAGGGGTTGCCGTTGTCGTCGGCGGTTCCGGTGGAATCGGACGGGGCTGCTGCGAGCGTCTCGCCGCGCATGGAACAGACGTCGCGCTGACCTACCGCAGCAACAAGGCCAAGGCTGACGACGCCGTGGCTGCGATAGAGGCTGCCGGGCAGAAGGGTCACGCCGCGCCGCTTGACCTGTCGGACCGCGATGCCGTGCAGCGCTATTTCGACGATGTGGCGGCGCGTTTCGGCGCGATCCATACCGTTGTCTTCGCCGTCGGTGCCGATATCACCATGGCCTATGTCGGCGATGTCGACCCGGACGAATGGGAACGCACGATCGATGGTGACCTGAATGGCTTCTATCGCGTGGTTCGCGCCAGCCTGCCGCACCTGCGCAAGCAGGGTGGTTCCTATGTGGCGCTCACCTCCGCCGGCATCCCCCGTCATCCGCAGCGTGACATCCTCTCGACTGCACCCAAGGCGGGTATCGAGGCGCTGGTTCGGGGCGTCGCCAGAGAGGAAGGCCGCTACGGCATTCGCGCCAATTCGATCCAGCTCGGCGTCATCGATGCCGGTCTGTTCGATCGCATCCGGGATCAGCTTTCCAGCTCATTCGTCGAGGCAATGAAGAACAACACCGCGCTGCGCCGCTTCGCCTCCGCTGAGGAGGTCGGCAATGCGGCGGTCTATCTCTCCTCCTCCGTCGGCAGCTTCATAACGGGCCACAGTCTGCTCTTCGACGGCGGATATGCGGTCTGACTGGGGGCGCGAACACAAGAGGGGATGGTCATGGCACAGAACAACGGCATCCTGCCCAGCATGAGACTGGACGGCATGACAGCGCTCGTCACAGGCGCAGGTCGCGGGATCGGGCGCGGCTGCGCCATTGCGCTGGCCGAAGCGGGCGCGGAGGTGATCTGCGTATCACGCACACGCTCGGAACTGGACGAACTCGTGAGTGAAAT
>CAXBNO010000688.1:0-1703 GCA_963976775.1 uncultured Kordiimonadales bacterium | reverse complement strand
CAGATAGCGCGACCAGTCCGGGATATTGGGTGGCAGATTCTCCGGATTCGATGCCCGGGCGGCGGTGCCGCCGACGACCGCGCCCGCACCCAGCGCAGCAGCACCGGTCAGGAACCTGCGTCGGGACGGTACCGCGACGGATTTGCTGTCATTCTGGCTCATCATCAGACCTCGTGACTTCCCGTATTCTCGTGACTTATCATATTCGGGTTATTGAATATGTCGAGTATCAACCGCCCACCAGGCGCACGTTGTCGTGGGGGTCCGCGGTGACCGTGCCGTGGGCCTGGATGTGCGCCGCGACAATGTCCCAGATCGGTGGCCCCTCGGTGCCTTCATTGACGCTGGCCCAGCCAGCGACCGCATATTCACGCTTCGGGTCGATGGGCGCGCCGGTCCGCAGCAGGGTCATGTCACCGATGCGGCTGCCGATCTCCCGGGCCGGGTCGATGGTGAAACCCATTCCGCCGACCCGCACCATGTCGCCACCCTGCTGATAATAGGGGTCAGGGTTGAACAGGTTGTCGGCCACATCCTCCAGGATCGTCTTCAGCAGCTCGCCACTCATCGGCGTGCGGTAGGTCGCCGGATAGGTGATCGAGGTCATGTTGTGCACGTCCTCGACCGTGATGTCCTGCCCGGGCAGCAGCGACGCCCCCCAGCGGAAGCCCGGCGAGAGCGCGATCTCCGCATCCCGCTGCTCCAGCAGCGCATCGCAGATCACGTCGTCGAAGGTGCCGTTCAGGTTGCCGCGCCGATAGAGGGTGGACCCGGTCTGGCCGAGAACGGTTTCCAGTTCCGCCTTGTAGGGTGCGCGGATCTCCGTGATCAGGTCCGTCATCTCCGGATCCGGCGTGATGACGTCGGAGAAGACGGGGATCAGCTTGTAGCGGTAGCCCTTCATTTCCCCGTCCCGGACGTCGAGGTCGAGGCGGGAAAGGAACTTGCCGTGGCTGCCGCTGGCGATCAGCAGTGTCCGGTTCACCTTCACCGCTGCCGGCAGGGCATCATGGGTGTGGCCGGTCAGCACGATGTCGATGCCATTGACCCGGCTGGCGAGCTTGCGATCAACGTCGAAGCCATTGTGCGACAGCAGCACGACCAGATCGGCACCGTCAGCGCGGGCCGCATCGACACGTTCCTGCACCAGCGCCTCCCGAATGCCGAAGGACCAGTCGGGGATCATGTAGCGCGGGTTGGCGACCGGCGTGTAGGGGAAAGCCTGGCCGATGACGGCGATCTTCGCGCCGCCGCGTTCGAATGTCGTGGTCGCCTCGAAGACCGGCTCCTCCCACTCCGTATCCACCACGTTGCCGGCGATGAAGCCGAAGTCGAGCTGGGACACCAGCTCCTCAACCCGGTCGGTGCCGTAGGTGAATTCCCAGTGTGCGGTCATGGCATCGGTACCCAGCGCGTTCATGACGCGGACCATGTCCTCGCCCCGGGTGCGGTAGCTGGTGAGCGAGCCCTGCCAGGTATCGCCGCCGTCGAAGAACAGGGTCTTCCCGGGCCGATCGGCGCGGATCGCCTTGATCAGGGTGGCGAGCCGGTCCATGCCGCCGACACGGCCATAGGTGCGGGCGAGGGCGGAGAAATCCTGGTCGGTCAGCGCATAGGCACCGGATGTGCCCGGATCGATGCCGTACTTCTGCAGAAAGGCCTTGCCGGTAATGTGCGGCGGCAGTCCGGAGAAGTCTCCGATT
>CAXBNO010000687.1:0-1709 GCA_963976775.1 uncultured Kordiimonadales bacterium | reverse complement strand
CCAAGGGCTGACCGTGAACCCCGGCCACCATACCGGCGCAGGATGCCCGCAGGCGGAGGCAGCGCAATGTCACCGCGTCTGAAGGGCATCCTGTTCCGCATGGCGCAGGCGATCCCCGTCGTCATCGGCGTCGTGATCATCGGCTTCGTCCTGACACGGGCCCTGCCCGGCGACCCGGCGGTCTATTTCGCCGGGGCCGCAGCCGATGCGGCATCCATCGCGGAGATCCGCACAATGCTGGGACTGGACCTTCCACTGCCGCAGCAGTTCCTGATCTATGTCGGTGACCTGTTGAGCGGTGACTTCGGCCAGTCCATCTCCACCGGTCAGCCGGTGATTGCCGACCTCGCCAGCCGCCTGCCCGCCTCACTGGAACTCACGCTGGTGGCGCTGCTGCTGTCGTGCGCCATTGCGATCCCGCTGGGCGTCATGGCCGCGACGCGACCCGGATCGCTGATCGATCACGCCTGCCGGGTGCTGGTGACCGCCGGGGTGTCACTGCCGACCTTCTTCACAGGCGTCGTGCTGATCTACATCTTCTATTACCTGCTCGGCATTGCCCCCTCACCGCTGGGCCGACTGGACTTCATCTATATCGAGCCGGATCGCATCACCGGCTTCTACCTGATCGATTCCGCACTGGCGGGTGACGGGGAGACCTTTCTCGCCGCCCTGAGACAGCTCGTCCTGCCCGCCGTCACCCTGGCCCTGTTCACCCTTGCTCCCATCGCGCGCATGACCCGCGCGGCAATGCTGGGCGCACTCTCCGCCGATTTCGTCAGAACCGCCCGCGCCGCCGGACTGACAGGCCGCACCGTTCGCTACACCTACGCCTTCCGCAATGCGCTGCTGCCGGTCGTGACAACGCTGGGCATGGTCTTCTCCTTCACGCTCGGCGCCAACGTGCTGGTGGAGAAGGTCTTCGCCTGGCCCGGCATCGGGTCCTACGCGGTCGAGGCGCTGGTGGTCTCCGACTATGCCGCCGTACAGGGCTTCGTGCTGGCCATGGCCTTCCTGTTCGTGGCGCTGAATCTGGTGATCGACGTGACCTACACGCTGATCGATCCTCGCATCGGGTTCGAAGCATCATGAGCGTCACAGCCGAATCCCCCGGCACCTTCAGCCACATCGGCTATGTCCTGCGCGGCAATCCGGTGACGCTGCTGTCGTTCGTGATGTTCGCCATCCTGATCATCGCGGCAGTGTTTGGCCCCCTGCTGGTGCCCTACGATCCGCTCGCCTCCGAGGCCGCGAATGCCCTGCAGCCACCAAGCTGGGCGCACTGGTTCGGCACCGATAACCTGGGACGTGATGTCTTCAGCCGCGTCGTCACTGCGACCCGGCTGGACCTGATGATCTCCATCTCCGCCGTCACGCTGTCACTGATGGCCGGGTCGATCCTGGGGGCCGTCGCCGGATACTGGGGTGGCTGGCTGGATGCCGTGCTGAACCGGGTCATGGACACGATCATGGCGTTCCCGCTGTTCGTGCTGGCCATGGGCATCGTCGCCGCCCTCGGCAACACGGTCGAGAACATCGTCTACGCCACGGCGGTCATCAATACACCGTTCTACGCCCGTCTTGTCCGGGCGGAGGTCAACATCCGCCGCGAAGCCGGCTTCGTTCACGCCGCCAAGCTGGCAGGCAACTCCGACATTCGCGTGCTCGCCATGCACATCTTCCCCAACGCCCTGCCGCCGATGATGGTG
>CAXBNO010000686.1:0-1710 GCA_963976775.1 uncultured Kordiimonadales bacterium | reverse complement strand
AGGCCAGCCAGCTAGGCATTTCCCCGGTGAGTTCGTCGGGTGTCAGCAAGAAGGATCAGGAATTTGAAGCGACTTGAAGACCGCGTTGCAATCGTCACGGGCGGGGCCAGTGGCATCGGCCTGGCAAGTGTGGCGCGCCTGCTTTCGGAAGGCGCGCGGGTGGCAATTGCCGACCTGAACGGGGAAGCCGGACAGGCGGCGGTCACCCGGTTCGAACAGGACGGTTACCGGGGAAGTGTCGACTTCGTGGCCGGCGATGTAGCTGACGAGGCAAATGTGGCCGCTACCATGGAATGCGCCATCCGCAACTGGGGTCGCCTTGATATCGCGTTCCTGAATGCCGGTGTCGGGGGAGCGTTCGGTTCGATCCTGGAGACTGATACCGACGACTGGGACCAGACGTTCGCGTACCTCGTCCGCTCGGTATTCCTCGGCATCAAGCATGCTGCGGCGAAGATGACCGACGGCGGCAGCATAATTGCCACGGCGTCTGTTGCCGGTCTGAGCGGCGGCGGCGGCAGTCATGCCTACAGCGCAGCGAAGGCCGCGGTCATCAACCTGGTGCGGTCAACGTCGCTTGAACTCGGGCAGAAACGTATCCGCGTCAATGCCATAGCGCCTGGCGTCATATCCACACCATTGGCGCACAGGGGGAACGAGAAGAATCTGCCGGACATGTCCGGTCGTCAGTCCCTGCCTGACCAGGGCCAGCCCGAGGACATCGCCGCAGCCATGGCTTTTCTGGCATCCGACGATGCGCGCTTCGTCACCGGTGAAACCATCGTCGTCGACGGAGGCGTGATCGCGGGTGGCGCGAATATCTGGAGCAGGAACGACATGTTGCTGGCCGGTCGCCCCGGAATGAACCACGGATCGACCGGTCGCCGTTCGGCGCTTCGCGAAAAATAGGGTTCTGAGTACTGCGTAGTCTGGAGACTTGAGCAATGCCATCCACCAAACTGTCCGCCACAGAGGAAGCCCGCCTGTTCGAGGAGGCCGTCGCTGTTGCCAACATTCCCACCTTGCTGATGGTGCTGGTCCAGTTGACTGGCGAACTCGGATGGCTGGAGCCGCGTTACCGGCCGTCGCGCGGTCAGGGCCTGGATGACAATGATACGGGTGGCCTTCCGGAAGACATTCAACAGGAAGTGCGGGCTGCATCTCTGAAGGCCATTACCGAATGGCGCGCGGGCAAGCCCGTCGCCCTCCCGGACCCGGACCCCGATCTGCTGGTGCGGATGCTTTCGATTTCCATGGGCGAACCGGTGCCGGCGGAATATGGGCCGATGACAAAGGCACAGCTTGGCCTGCGCCCGGTTGAGGAAGATCCCATCCCCGTGCCGGAGGGATTCCGCGCGCTCGTGATCGGTGCGGGTGCATCCGGCATGTGCATGGGGGTGCATCTGAAGGCTGCGGGCATTCCCTTCGAGATGATCGAACGCAATGACGAGGTCGGTGGTGTCTGGCTGGAGAACCGCTATCCGGGCGCGGGCGTGGACACGCCGAACCATCTCTATTCATTTTCCTTCGTCATGTGGGACTGGCCGATGTTCTTCGCGCTGCGCGACGAACTGAAGACCTACCTGGGACATGTCGCGGACCACTTCGAACTGCGGCCGCATATCCGGCTTGGGACGGAGGTGCTGTCCACCGACTGGGATGATGAACGCCAGTTGTGGAAGGTGCGCCTCAGCAAGGACAACGGCGCGG
>CAXBNO010000685.1:0-1711 GCA_963976775.1 uncultured Kordiimonadales bacterium | reverse complement strand
ACGTGCAGCCAGACGCTGTGCGGAGATGCCCAGTCCGGGGAAGTCCCGCTGCCAGGTCGAGACGATGGTCATGGTCTTGCCGCCCTGGGCAATGGCGGGCGCGGCCAGCGCGGCGGTACCAACGCCAGCCAGCGCAGCACCCTTCAGAAATTTACGACGTTCCATAGACTTGAAGTCCTCCGTTGATTCTATTCGTTCTCGTGCAGCACGGTTCCATACGCTGTTACGTACACCACAAAAGCTGCGCTGCGCTAATTGGCGGAATTCCTGCGCGGAATGCAACCGGTTTCAATCATTTGTGGTATCTGAAAACCTCATCAAGCTACTTTCGTGCATTCGGGATGATCCTTCCGAACCCTCTCCGTGGACGCAGGGAAGCGCGACAGCAGGCCGGCGGGCCGGATCGGGCGTGTCACCAGTCCGCCACCACAGTTCGGACAGATGTGACTGAACGTCTCCGCCGCACAGTCACGGCAGAAGGTGCACTCGAACGTGCAGATCATGGCCTGGTCCGAGTCCGGCGGCAGGTCGATGTCGCAACATTCGCAATTGGGCCTCAGGGCAAGCATGGGGGTCTCCTCATTCCGGTGGATGAACCACGCCCCGGAAAGGTTAGTATGGTCAGGTTGGGCGTCAACATTGCAGTGGGTCAGACAAACAGATCATGACAGCAGGCGGAAAATGACGGAACACAGGGGCACAACACTGGTGGCCGGTGCCATGGGCATCGTCGGCCGGGCGGTACTCGAGCAACTGGCGGCGGAGGGGCGATCCGCCATCGGCCTGTCGCGGCGCTCACCGGATTTCCACAGCGACGCCCGTTTCATCGCTCTCGACCTGCTGGACCGTGATGCCTGCGCCGCCGCGCTGACCGGGATCGAGGATGTGACCCATCTGGTCTATGCCGCCGTCAATGAAAAGCCGGAGATCACGCGGGGCTGGACCGACCCGGGCCATGTCGCGACAAATCTCGCCATGCTGTCGAACCTGGTCGAGGTGGTGGAGGAACGGGCACCGAAGCTGCGCCACATCACCCTGATGCAGGGAACCAAGGCCTACGGTATCCACATGGGGCCATTCCGGCTGCCCGCGCGGGAAGACGACCCGCGCTACATGACACCGAACTTCTATTACGACCAGCAGGACTGGCTGACGGCCCGACAGCAGGGCAAGGACTGGCACTGGACCGTGATGCGCCCGCAACTGGTCTGTGGCTATGCCCTGGGCAGCCCGATGAACATCATCGCCGGAGTCGGGGCCTATGCGGCGATCTGCCGCGAGCTTGGCCTGCCGCTGCGCTTTCCGGGCGGCGAGCCGCGCACCATCGAACTTACCGACGGGGCACTGCTTGCCCGGTCCATCAGCTGGGCCGGTGAATCAGTCAATGCACGGAACACGATCTTCAATGTCACCAACGGCGATGTCTTCGTCTTCGCGCATTTCTGGCGCCGGATCGCGGCCCATTTCGCCATGCCCACGGATGTCCCGCACCCGCACAGCCTCGCCCGCTCCATGGTGGACAAGGAAGCCATCTGGCAACGCATCGTCGAACGGCACAGCCTGAAGCCGACGACCCTGGCGGAACTGGTGCCGTCCTGGTCCTTCATCGACTATTCGATGGGGTACGGCAGCCGTCCGAACGATGTCATCCTGTCCACGATCCGTATCCGCCAGGCAGGCTTCGCCGACTGCCTGGATTCGGAGGAAATGT
>CAXBNO010000684.1:0-1716 GCA_963976775.1 uncultured Kordiimonadales bacterium | reverse complement strand
AATGGTCAGCAACCGCCAACCCAGGTCCAGGCAACGGAGCGACTGGTGAAACACGTCCCCGCCCAGCGGATCGTAGATCACGTCGACACCACGCCCGTCCGTCAGTTCCAGAACCCTGGTGCGAAAATCCGTTTCACGGCTGTCGAGCACATGCTCGGCCCCGCGCTGGCGCAGCCAGTCGCGCTTCTCCGCCGTTCCCGCCCGGGCGATCACGGTGGCGCCGACATCGCGGGCGATCTCCACCGCCGCAAGACCGACACCACCCCCGGCCCCATGCACCAGCACGGTCTGGCCGGACTTCAGTTCGGCCCGCTCCACAAGTGCACCATAGGATGTGCCGTAGGATGAAAGCAGCGGAATGGCCTCCGCATCCGAAAGGCCGTCCGGCACGGGATAGACCTGCCCGGCCCAGACCACGGCTTCCTCTGCCGCGCCACCCCAGTCGATGAAGGCCATGACGCGGTCACCAACCCGGAACCGGTCCACGTCACCGGCGCATTCGGTGACGATCCCGACGATCTCCGTACCCGGCGCAAAGGGCCGTGGTGGCTTGCGCTGGTACTTGCCCTGCACCACCAGACCGGTGGCGAAGGAGATACCGCAGGCATCGATGCGGATGCGCACGGCACCTGCCCGCATCTCCGGCACGGGCAGGTCACCAAGTTCCAGTTCGTCGAACGGTTTCCAGTCGTTGCAGATGAGTGCCCTCATCCGGATGCGATCACTCGACGCCCGGCAGGCGCTCGACCGACGGCGGGCCATCCATGAACGCCCCCATGGCGCGGCCCATGGTCTTGAAGTGATCCGAGGCGCGATGTGCCTCCGTCGCTTCCTTGTCCTTGTAGGCCTCAAGGAAGCGGTAGGTGTTCGGAGTGTCGGTCTTGAACAGGCGATAGAACAGGCACCCCGGCTCATTCGCGTTCACGGCCTCCACCAGCTGCTTCGCTGCAGCCTCGAAATCCTCAGCCGAACCATCCTTGCACTTGATCGTCGCAACTACACCAATCATGGCCATCCTCCCCTGAATTGAGCCTGTCGGGAGGGTAGGTTGGGCAGGCCACCACGGCAAGCCGCTTTGCAGGGCAGAGCACGCCCACAGCCATGCCGCAGACGCAGGTCCGGTCGGAGGGGACTCAGAGACGTGTCGCCACCATGATCACCGGGTCGATCTGCCCTGCCTCCAGTCCCCGGAGATAATTGGCGAACTTCTCCGGCGCGTTCTGACCGGTCAGCAGATGCAGTCCCAGTGGCGGCGGACCTTCGGCCTTTGCTGCCTTCGCCAGCACCTCGCGGAAGAACGAAACGGCAAAGGAATGCCGACTTTCCTCTCTCTCGAGCCTGAATCCGGCAGCCACCAGATGATCCCGCGTCTCGGACGGGGTCCTGAGAAAACTCGTGGCATCCGTTTCCGCCCAGGGCACCGGATAGGTCATACCGGGCGTCGCCCCCTTCATGACATCAAACAGGCAGAGCGTCGCACCGGACCGCAGCACGCGGGCGAATTCGCCATACAGGCGTGCCCGGTCCGGGATATTCATTGCCACATGGAACGTCACGGCGGCATCGAACATGCTGTCGGGGAAGGGCATGGCGAGTACGTTGCCCGTATGAAACTCGCAGGCCGTGTCCAACTGCATGCGAGCTGTCAGCGTGCGTGCCACATCGACATACTGCGGAGTGAGGTCGATACCCGTCACGCGACAGCCAAGATCACGG
>CAXBNO010000683.1:0-1720 GCA_963976775.1 uncultured Kordiimonadales bacterium | reverse complement strand
CGTACCCGCCGGTGATCCGCTGGAGATGTTCGAGAAAGCCACGGCGGCATATGGCGAGCCCTTCTGGGACAGTTCCCTGATCGGTGTCTTCAACATCTGCGCTCTGGCATCCCGATATTCGAAGGTGATCATCTCGGGAGACGGAGCCGATGAATTGCTTGGCGGATACGTCTGGTGGTATTCCCGGATAGCCCGGTTGCAGGAAATCCGGGACATGCCGCTTCTCGAATTCCTCGCCCGCATGCCAGTCGCCGCCATGGCATGGACCATGTCGAAGCTGGCACGACGACGGGCTGCGACACAGGCATCGACCGATGCCCGTCTCATGTGGAACCGGATCCGGGGTACAACTCCCAGTGCGGTCCGCGAGGAGCAGAAATGGCAGGGTGTCGAGGGGCCGGTTCTTGCCCTCGGCATCCCGAAGACGGCCCTCCGCAGCGCACAGGCCGAGACTGCCGGTCCTGCCGGTGAGACAGGTCTGTCTGCCGTTCTGCAGAACGATCAGACGAATTATCTCTGCGGCAACATGATGGTAAAGACTGATCGGGCGTCCATGCGCAGCAGCATTGAAGTGCGATGCCCCTTTCTCGATCACCGCCTGGTCGAGTACCTGGCGCAGGTCCCCATTGACTTCAAGGTGACCTCGCGGGGTGACAAGATCCTTCTTCGGGAGGCAATGGCGAACGATCTGCCGCCGGAAGTCCTTTCACGCGACAAGCAGGGCTTCGGGGTCAGACGCCATGACAGAGATGAGGACAGGCAGATCGAACGCAAGCTGGCCGACAGGCTTGGCGACTCCGATGCGCGCATTGACAGGATTGTCGATCCGGATGCAGCGCGGGCGCTGATGCCGGGCAACCCGGGTTTCAACCGGCCCCTGCTGGTTCTTTCCAACTGGGCTGACCGGCATGCCTGATCCCGTTCATCAAGCGGGTGCCAGAGTACCTTGAGCAACGGAACAAGGCCTCAGGTCGGGACGAACACAGACCAGCGCGCGCCGGGGGTGGACAACCCGTCGCCGCGGGTCAGCGTCATTCTGACGGTATACAATCGCGCGGAGTTCCTGGCGGACGCGATCAACAGCGTGCTGGCTTCGGATTTCGAGGATTTCGAGCTGGTCATCGTCGACGACTGCTCCAGCGACGGATCAGTCGAGATCGCGCGGGAGTTGGCGACCACGGACGCTCGCATCCGGTTCTACCGCAATGACGGGAATCTGGGCGACTATCCCAACCGCCGGTACGCTGCCACGCTGGCGCGCGGTACCTATCTGAAATACGTCGATTCGGACGACATGATCTATCCTTGGGGTCTGGGCATATTCGTCCGCTGCATGGACCGGTTCCCCGAGGCAGGGTTCGGTCTGTCTGCCCATTCCGCGCCGGACCGCCCCCATCCCCTGCTCTTCACCCCGGCCGCTGCCTACAGGGAAGAGTTCCACGGGCGTGAACTGTTCGGCCGTGCACCCGGTTCCGCGATCATGCGGCGCGACGCCTACGAACAGGCGGGAGGATTCAGGGGCATACGTCACGCCGGTGACCAGGATCTCTGGCTGAGAATGGGGGCGCTCTTCCCGGTCATCACGCTCCCTCCTGCCCTTGTGTGGGACCGGACCCATGACGCGCAGGAAAGGGCCGTGGGATCCGTTGCCGCAAGGATGAAGGTACGGGCGGAACTGGTGCGCGCCGCGCTTTCCTCGCCCGACTGTCCACTGGACCCC
>CAXBNO010000682.1:0-1721 GCA_963976775.1 uncultured Kordiimonadales bacterium | reverse complement strand
ATCAGCCGTAAAGGATCAAGGCTTCAAGCGTTAGCCTAGGCACTTTCCGGCAACAGCTTGTCAACCAACGCCATCCAGTAACCTACGCCAAGCGGGATGGAGGCGTCGTTGAAGTTGTAGTCCGGGTAATGCAGCTTGCCCGACTTGTGGTCCGGCGCTGCCGTTCCCATCCAGATGTAGTTCCCCGGACGCTCGTTCAGCATGAAGGAGAAATCCTCGCCCGCCATGCAGGGATCGTGCTCCCGGATGACCCTGTCGGCACCAACGACCGCCGTTGCGATTTCAGCCGCGACTTCGGCGGGCGGGTTGATGGCCGGGGGATAGTTCTTGCGGTAGTCGATCACCGCCTCGCAGCCGAAGCCTTGCGCGATCCCGGTCGCCAGCGCGCGGATGCGCGCCTCGGCGAGATCGCGCACGGCCGGCTCGAAATAGCGCACCGAGCCGCCGATCACCGCCTCGTCCGGCATCACCACATAGGCGTCCGAGCCCCTGAACATCGAGACGCCGATGGTCGCGGTCTCGTGCGGCGAGACGTTGCGCCCGGGCACGCTCTGGATCGCGGTGACCAGATGCGCCGCCGCCAGCACCGTGTCGACGCCGTCATGGGGCATGCCCGCATGAGTGCCCTGACCGCGCACGGCGATGTCGAAATAGTCGATCCCGGCCATGGTCGGCCCGGCCAGCGGGCAGAAGGTTCCGAGCGGCAGATCGGGCCAGTTGTGCAGGCCCCAGACCGTCTCGCAGTTCGCCCGCTCGAACATGCCTTCCTCGACCATCACCCGGCCGCCGCCGCCGCCCTCTTCCGCCGGCTGAAAGATCAGCGCCACGGAACCGGCAAAGTCCCGGCTTTCGGCCAGCAGCTTCGCAGCTCCGAGCAGCATGGCGGTATGTCCGTCATGGCCGCAGGCATGCATCTTTCCAGGCACGGTCGATTTGTACGGCACATCGCCGACTTCCTGCATCGGCAGCGCGTCCATGTCGGCGCGCAGCCCGATCATCGGACCCTCGGAGCGACCGCGCACAATGCCCACAACACCGGTTTTGGCGATCCCGGTCATCACCTCGTCGACCCCGAAGGCCTTCAGCTTCTCCGCGACGATCCCGGCGGTGCGCACTTCCTCGAATCCGAGCTCCGGATGCGCGTGGAGGTCACGGCGCCATTCAGTGATATCGCCGTGCAGGGCCGAAATCCGGTTGTGGTGTCGGGAGGAGAAAGCGGGCGTGTCGGTCATGGGAAATCCAGTGCTGCCGGCAGGGCGGCGGATGAGGAACCTGTATGGAAAGAATGCCCCGTTGCTTGCTCCACGTCGAGCCGGTCCGCGTCTTTTCGGGCGAAGAAATTCCGGCCGTCATGTGTCCGGATCTGAGAATGACTGCGCCCGGATCTGCTCCACCAACGGGGCGACGGCCGGATTCTCCCGCTCCCGCGATACTTTCAGGACCACCTCCAGCTCGGGCGCATCGACGAGTGGCAGCGCGACCAGGCCGTCAGGTTGCTCATCGCAGATCGATTCCGGCACCAGCGCCACCCCGAGCCCGGCCGCGACCAGGCGCAGGATCGTGTTCTGCAATTGCGGCTCGAAACGGAAGCGCGGCACCACGCCCCCACCCGTGAGGTACTCAACAATGGTCCGGCGCAACGTTTCCGCGATGATCGCCGGGGTGGCGATCAGGTCTTCATCGCGCAGGTCTTGCGCGCAGATGGAGGTGTGCCTGGCCAG
>CAXBNO010000681.1:0-1732 GCA_963976775.1 uncultured Kordiimonadales bacterium | reverse complement strand
CATGATCGCCTCGGCCTCTGCCGGATTGGTCGCCAGCCACTGCCGGATCGCCTGCATCGACATGTCTTCCCGCGCGATCGCCCCGCTGGCGATCAGGTCACGACCGATGGCCCGATAGGGGTGGCCGTTCTGCGCGGCATAGCCGACATAGGCGATCTCGCCGTCGGGCAGGGCAACGCGGCCCGATCCCTGGATCTGCAGGAAGAAGAGGTCGACCGGGTCGGAGAGCCAGAAGATCGGATCAACCGTGTCGGCCAGTGCGCCGCCGCGAATTGCCGACCTGTCGGCAAAGGGGACGAGGTTGCTGCCTTCCAGCCGACCGGCGATCCGCATCCCCTTCAGCTCCGGGCGGAAGGATGCCAGGTCCACATCGATCAGATTGTCGGGACGCGGCAGCAGCGGCACATCGAAACCGTCCTCCGCCTGCCGTCGCCCGTCGTAGGTGGGCTCGAAGTAACCGGTCAGCAGGCCCGGTCCCTCCGCCTGCAGCGCCCAGACATCGAACCGGGCCTCGATGAAGTCCCGGTCCAGCCCAGCTCCGTCCTTCAGATCAACGCAGGTCTGCCGCATGGCGTCGGCCAGTTCGCCCTTGCGCCATTTCCAGCGGTCACACTGGCGCCGCAGGGAAGGTGTGATCGCTGAAACGTCATCCGCGTCCCAGCCGGGCAGGTCACCGAACGATGCCGGAGTCAGTGCGTGACTCTCGTCGGGATCTTTCGGTGGCTGGGGTACCAGCAGTACCAGGCCGACGAAGGCGGCAACCGCCATCAGGATCAGCGCTGCCGCTGCGAGCCGTGTACCTTCGACCCTCATCCGGCGGGCAGTACAGGTGCCGGATCGTTCAGATTGATGATGCGGTCACTGTCCAGGAACGAGAGGTTGGCTGCGCGCAGCTTCTCCGCCTCCTCATCGAACAGGAACGGCAACAGGGCGTAGCGGGTTCCACGGGTGACCGGCAGGGCCTCATGCAGCACACCGCAACCGAACACCACCGCACCGCCTGTCGGCGCGCGATAGCGATGATCGACATATTCCGGGAACCGCAGGTCGCCACCGTCATATTCGTCTGCATTCAGATTGATGGTGACCGCGAAGCGCCGGTGCGCCGTGCCCTTGGTGGTGTTGTCGCGATGGGCGCGGAAGAAACCACCGGAATTCCCGTCGTAGCAGGCGACCAGATAGCGCTCCAGCCGCGTGGCATTGAAGTTGAAGGCCCGGAAGATCAGCGGGCAGAGGCGACGGTTGATCGCGTCGCGCACTTCGGCGCGCAGGGCCTGATCCTCGATGATGCAGTCCTGACGGCGCTTGAAACGGCTGTCTATGATGCCGACGGTGCGCCCGTCGACCTCACGCATGAAGCCGCTTTCCGCACCGCCCGTGGTCTCGTGGTAGCTGATCAGCCGCCGACAGAATTCCGGTGGGATGACATTGGGCACGACCAGCACCGGGGCCTGCCGTTCGACTGTGATGGGCGGCTCGCGTGGCGGAATGCGATCCAGCATTCCGTGCAGGCGTTCGGCCATCGTGTCCAGCGGGGCGAGCGGCTGGAAACCGACAATGCGCACGCTCTCGTCAATGACATAGGCACCGTTCAGCAGCATGGGCGGTGTTTCCCCCTGACGCGGTGTCACCATGCGGAACCGGCGGGCAATGGCACCATCGACATCGCGGAAAAGCGAAATCGGGAGGTTGGTGCCGTCCTGATCCGCCTCCAGCGGCGCGTCAGGCCCGG
>CAXBNO010000680.1:0-1745 GCA_963976775.1 uncultured Kordiimonadales bacterium | reverse complement strand
CAGCAGTTGCGACTGGTCGGCGATCCCAAGAAGCAGCGCCGAAAACCGCGTGCCGATGCCGGTCAAGGCGATGACACCGACAATGATGCCTGCCGCGGCACAGACCGCCACCAGCTGGAACACCATCCGGGCACCGATATCGAGCGCGTGGAACAGCTGCTTCGGTCCCATCCGGTGGGGCGTCAGCCACGAGACCACGCCAGCGGTGATCATGGCGAGCGTGCCGGCGCGGATCACCGAATACCCCACGAAGAGCGCCCAGATCAGCACGACGATCGGCGCGAACAGGTAGACCTGCTTGATGAGTTCACCGAACTTCGGCAAGGCCGAGCGCGGCAGGCCCACCATCTTGAAGCGCTGCGCCATCAGGTCGACCATGAAGAACACCGACGCAAAGTAGAGAACCGCCGGAATCAGCGCCGCCCAGATGATGTCGGTGTAGGGAATGCCGGTGATCTCGGCCATGATGAAGGCACCCGCCCCCATGATCGGCGGCATGATCTGCCCGCCGGACGAGGCCGCGGCCTCCACAGCCGCCGCGGTTTGGGACCGGTAGCCCACCTTCTTCATGAGCGGGATGGTCAGCGAGCCGGTGGCCACAACGTTGCCGGCCGAGGTGCCGTTGATCATGCCCATCAGCCCGGAGGCGAACACGGCGACCTTGGCAGGTCCGCCGCGCTTGTGGCCCGCGGCGGCGAAGGCGACGTTCACGAAATAGGCCCCTACATGCGTGGCCTGAAGGAAGGCTGCAAAAACCACGAACAGGATGATGTAGGTCGAGGAGATCGCGATCGGGGCCGAGAGGATGCCGTTGTCAGTTAAGATGTAGGAAAAGAACCGCTTCGGCGTGTAGCCGCTATGGTTCAGGATGCCTGGCAGCCAGGGTCCGGCAAAGGCATAGGCCACGAAGACGCCCACGATGATGACGAGCGCCAGCCCGGCCATCCGGCGGACCGCTTCGAGGATCAGCATGACGCCGACGATTGCGGCCCACATGTCAGCGGGCTGTGCCATGGGCATGCCGGCCCGCATCTGCAGCGCCCGGGCGAAGTAGATGACATAGCCGATGGCCGCCACCGTCGATATCGCCAGAAGTACGTCGGCGGTGGTGAAACGCTCGATACGATGATCGGCAAAGAGCCAGCCGTGAACGATCGCCAGAGCCGTCCCGATGGTCAGTGGAATGCCGAAGCTCGTGACTGTCCACATTGGCGGCGTGGCGTCCCCAATCAGCCACCAGTTGCCCCAAACCAAAGCCATCGCCACGGCGCCGTACAGGATTCCCGACGCTGACAGGCCGAGCAGGACCGTGCTGGCGAGACTGCGATCAGGGCGCGGCTTTCCGGCGTCGACCCCATGCGCTCCGAACAACAACAGCCCGAGGGCAAGACCTCCGCCGAGGTGCAGCAGACGATAGGTCCAGGTTTCGAGGGGATAGAGGTTCATCACCAGCAGGTGAAACAGCGTGTAGGCTGCGCAGGCGGTGGCGAAAGCGTAGTTGCGCCCGCCGGAGAAGATGCGCTGGTTGCTGGCAGGTGGGTCTTCATCGACGGCTTCCGTCACTTTGATCGGTTCGTCGAGATCGGTGAGGGATTCCGATGAAGGAATGTCACCGCGGTCGGATTGTGTCATGGCATCACCGGAATGCAGAAGGTTGGGGCAGACTCACGGACCGGTTGTTCGGCCCGTGAGTTCGAAGGACGCGGAGCCAGGCTCAGCGCAGTTCGGCCGGGATGGTGATGCCG
>CAXBNO010000679.1:0-1751 GCA_963976775.1 uncultured Kordiimonadales bacterium | reverse complement strand
CGACCACCGCTGCCGACCCGATGAAGGATCCGTGCGGCTGCAGGGTGTCGAAGTCCAGCGGCACATCGCTGATGCTGGCTGGCAGCAGGCCGGAGGAGGGACCGCCCGGCTGATAGGCCTTGAACGTGTGACCTTCCAGCATGCCACCGCAGGCGTCGATAATGTCCAGGATCGTCGATCCGGCGGGCAGCAGCTTCACCCCCGGTTCGCGGACACGGCCGGAGACGGAGTAGGACCGCAGGCCCGTGCGGCCATTATGCGCGACGCTGTTCAGGATCTCCGGCCCCTCCCGCACGATGCGTGCGATCCAGTGCAGCGTCTCGACGTTGTGCACCAGTGTCGGGCGGCCAAAGACGCCAACTTCGGCAACATAGGGCGGACGATGGCGGGGCAGGCCGCGCTTGCCTTCTATGCTCTCGATCATCGCGCTTTCCTCGCCGCAGATGTAGGCCCCCGCGCCACGGCGCAGGTCGATGAAGCCCGGCGTCACAAGTCCTGCGGTTTCAAGTGACGCAATCTCCCGGCGCAGGATTTCCAGCACCGCCGGATATTCGTCGCGCATGTAGATGAAGACCCACTCCGCCTCGATGGCCCAGGCTGCGATCAGCGCGCCCTCGAGAAACAGGTGCGGTTCCCGCTCCAGCCAGTACCGGTCCTTGAAGGTGCCCGGCTCGCCCTCGTCTCCGTTGACCGCCAGGAATCGCGGACCGGGATAGCCGCGCACGAAGGACCACTTGCGACCGGACGGGAAACCGGCGCCGCCGAGGCCACGCAGACCCGCGTCGAGAACCGTCTGCTGCACCTCATCCGGTGAACGCGATCCGGCGCGCAACTGCTCCAGTTGTGCGTAACCGCCCGCCTGTCGGTAGGTCTCGAAACTCTGGTAGTCAGGCAGATGCGCATGGGTGTCATCCGCCCGTATCGCGGCAGCCACCTTCGCCGCGTCCGCATGGTCGATGTGGTTATGCCCGATCTCAAGCACCGGCGCGGTGTCACACCGGCCCATGCAGGGGGCACGCACGACGCGAACCTGATCGGCAGGCAGGGTGTCGTTCAGATCCCGCAGCAGTTCCTGTGCCCCGGCAAGTTCACATGAGAGGGAGTCGCATACCCGGATGGTCAGCGGCGGCGGCGGTGCCTCGCCTTCCTTCACGACATCGAAATGCGCGTAGAAGGTCGCAACCTCGAAAACCTCCGCCATCGACAGCCGCATTTCCTCACCCAGCGCGCGAAGATGCGCCGCCGACAGATGGCCATAATGGTCCTGGATGAGATGCAGATGCTCGATCAGGAGGTCGCGACGGCGCGGGCGGTCGCCGAGCAGTGTCCGGATTTCATCCAGGGCGCTGTCGTCAAGCTGTCGCCCCTTCGGTGTGCGACGCCCCTTGCCCTTGCCGGATTTCCAGACACCCTTGCGTTCTGCCAGACCTGACACGCGCTCTCTCCGTGATGCTCGGCAGGTAGCGCATGATGCGCCGCCACCGGTTGATCCGACGTTACTATGGCCCCCGCGAAACTTGAAACACGTCCAATTGCGACATGTCGCTGCCTTGCCTGAGACAGGAGCCTGTTTTGTGAAATTTCCAGAGAATCCCGGTCTCCCGACGGGTTGAAGTCATGCCGGATTTGTCCAAGGATGGGTCGCAGTCAGAACAGGGCGTTCATGGGACGGGCAGACATGCTTGCCTCGGGATGTTACGGTCAACACCGAACGTAACCACGAATGCGCCCACCAAACGGGCCAACAGGAG
>CAXBNO010000678.1:0-1758 GCA_963976775.1 uncultured Kordiimonadales bacterium | reverse complement strand
CACCGGCGTCGCGCTGTATGCCCCCGGGGGGCGCCTGAGCAGCCGCCGGGTGACAACTGTCGTGCGGTTCAAGGTGCTCTCCGAGACCGAGCAGCGGGCGTACCTGGAAAGCGCGGAGTGGCAGGGCAAGGCGGGTGGCTACGCCATCCAGGGCATGGCGGACGGCTTCGGCGCGAGCCTGAGCGGTTCTTGGTCCAACGTTGTCGGGTTGCCGCTGCATGAAACGGCCAATCTGCTGACCGGCCTCGGTTTTCCCGTCTGGAACCGATCATGAAACAGGGCCTGTTCATCGACCGTGGCCCCTTCGAGACCCGTGTCGCGCTGATCGAGCGGGAGCGGGTCGCCGAGATCCATGTCGAACTGGCCGACGAAGCGCGGGTGGCCGGAGCGGTCTGGCGGGGCCGTGTGACGGATCTGATGCCGGAACTGCAGGCGGCTGCCGTCGACCTCGGGCAAGGCGTCACCGGGTTTCTTCGCGCCGCCGATGCGCGTGTTCTGGACGGATCCGCCACGGACAAGCGTGTTCCCCTGAAGAAGCTGCTGCGGCGCGGCCAGATGGTTCTTGTGCAGGCGGTACGTGGCGCGGCGGACGGCAAGCAGGTGCGCCTCAGCGCCGACATCGCTCTGCACGGCCGCTATGTCAGCCTGTATCCGGTGCGACAGGGGACGGAGGTGCCGAAACGGATCGGTGATCCGGACCAGCGGGAATCATTGCTGGACATGTTCACGGCTCTCGACCCCGGCGTTCGTCTGGTCGCCCGCCCTGCGGCAGCCCGCGTCGATCCCGACCTGGTGCGCGCCGATGCCACCCGGCTGATGGCCGAATGGGATGAGATCAGTGGTTTGGACGGTGCGGTTCCTGCCCGGCTTCGGGATGCGCCGGATCTGTTGCACCGCGCGCTGACGGAACTGGCACCACCCGCGCCGGAGACCATCGCGGTCTCGGACAGGGGCCTGTCGGCTGACTTGCGTCCGTTGGCCAACCGGATTGCGCCTGACCTTGTCGAGCGGGTGAGCCTGGCACCACCCGGCCAGGGCCTGGAACTGGATCAGGTGCTGGATGAGGCACTGGCGCGGGAAGTGGGGCTGCCCGGTGGCGGGCGGATCGTCATCGAGGCAACGACCGCCCTGACCGCGATCGACGTGGACAGTGGCGGCGCGCGCGGCACACCCGTCGACCACAACATGCGGGCGATACCGGAGATCGCGCACCAGATCCGCCTGCGCCGTATTGGCGGGCCGGTGGTAATCGATTTCATCTCGATGCGGGCGGGCAACGAGCGCAAGCGGGTCGAAGCCGCCCTGCGCCGCGCGTTCGAGCGTGATCCGGTGATGGTGGACATCGGCCAGGTCGACCGCTTCTCGCTGGCCACACTGGTGCGGGGCAGGGGAGAGGCTGGACTGGCCCGGCAACTGCTGCGCCAGACGTCGGAGCAGCCCCGCATGCGCGAAGCTGTCGCCGCGGCCAGGGTCCTGAGGCAGGCCGCCGCCGAGCTTGCGGGGGTCGGGCTGTTGCCGGTGACGCTCTCGCTTTCGCTGGAGCTTCAGCCGGTCATGGATGCTGATGCGGTGGCAAGGGCCAGTGCATTCCTGGCGCGCCCCGTGAGCTTCGTCTTCGAGGCGCGCGACATCGACAGCTTCGCAATTGGACGGAGACGCTGAACCGACTGCACATTGTGGCCCCTCTCCGAATCTGAGAGAAGAAGTCATGAACGGGGAAGAAGTCCAGAAGCCGACACTTGCCGAGATGGACCCGCG
>CAXBNO010000677.1:0-1761 GCA_963976775.1 uncultured Kordiimonadales bacterium | reverse complement strand
CAAAAACCTACTGGGCGCAAGTTGAAGGCGTGCCTGATGGTGCTGCTCTGCAAGGCCATGCTGCAGAGCCCTGACCTGGCGGGCTGCCGGATCATCGTCGTCACCGACCGTGTTGATCTGGAGAAGCAGCTTTCCGACACCTTCATCACCGGCGGAGCCTTCGGGTCCGACGTCGCGACCAAGAAGGAAGGTGAAACCGCCAGGACGGACTCGGGGAAGGAACTGGCCAGACGCATCGGCTCCGGCTCGGAGCGGATCCTCTTCACGCTGCTGCAGAAGTTCAATTCCGCGACGAAACTGCCGGAATGCCGGAACGTCTCGGACGAGATCATTGTCCTCGTGGATGAAGGCCATCGTTCGCAGGGCGGCGAGAACCACGAACGGATGCGAAAGGCCCTGCCGAACGCCGCCTACATTGCCTTCACGGGCACGCCCCTGCTGAAGGAAGACAAGACCCGGAACAAGTTCGGGCCGATCCTGCATGCCTACACCATGCAGCGGGCGGTCGAGGACGGGGCCGTGACGCCCCTGATCTACGAGGAACGGAAGCCTCTCGTCGATATCAACGATGCCGCGATCGATGCATGGTTCGAGAAGATCACGGCGGCCCTGTCCGATGAGCAGAAGGCCGATCTGAAGAAGAAATTCGCGAACCGGGGCAAGCTCTACGGGGCCACCAACCGGATCGACCTGATCGCATGGGACATTGCCGAGCACTTCAGCGAGAACTTCGCGAAGCTCGATCTCGGCCTCAAGGCCCAGCTTGCAACCGACAGCAAGCTCTCCGCAATCCGCTACAAGCAGGCGCTGGATGCCACCGGCAAGGTGACCAGTGCCGTGGTGATCTCTGCCCCTGATACCCGGGAAGGACACGTCGACACGGACGAGGCCAACCTCCCGGAGGTGCAGGCCTGGTGGAAGGCCAGTGTCGGCAATGACGCCCAGGGGTATGAAACCGGAGTCATCGAGGACTTCAGCAAGGATGGCCCGCCGGACATCCTGATCGTGGTGGACAAGCTGCTGACCGGCTTCGATGAGGAGCGCAATGCGGTGCTCTACATCGACAAGCATCTGAAAGGTCACAATCTGTTGCAGGCCATCGCCAGGGTGAACCGGCTGCACGAGGCCAAGAAGCACGGCGTCCTGGTGGACTATCGCGGCATTCTGGCTGAGCTCGACACATCGATCCGTGAGTACCAGGACCTGGCGGAAGAGACACAGGCTGGTTATGACCTTGCCGACCTGGCCGGGACGATCAGCAACGTATCGACCGAGTACAAGCGCCTTCCCGCCCTCCACGACGCGGTGTGGGCCATCTTCAGCAACGTCGTCAATCGGGCGGACAGGGAGCAGTATCGGCGAGTGCTGATTCCGGTGTTCGAGGATGGCGAGGGCGGGATTGCGCACGACCGGAACCAGAAGGTCCGGGAAGACTTCTATGATGCCCTGACGTCATTTGGCATGTGCCTGAAACTGGCTCTCTCATCCCGGTCCTTCTTCGAGGACAGCGCCTTTTCCGACGCGACCATCCAGACCTACAAACGCGATCTGAAGTTCTTCACCGAAATCCGCATCCAGGCCAAGCGCGACGCACAGGAGACCGTGGACTACTCCGAGTACGAGGCACAGATCCGACGCATGGTGGACAAGCAGGTCATCGGGCAGAGCATTGCCGATCCCGATGGCGTCATCCTGGTCGGTGGTTTGGGAGAATCGACGGACCCGCCGACCTGGGATGATCAGAAGACCCAGAATGAGGCC
>CAXBNO010000676.1:0-1775 GCA_963976775.1 uncultured Kordiimonadales bacterium | reverse complement strand
GCGCGGTTTCCGATTTCGAGTACGAGATGCAGATGGTGGGCATGAACCTGCGTCTGAATTCGAACGTGGAGACCATCTTCCTGATGGCGTCCGACAGCCACCAGTTCATTGCCTCCAAGCTGGTGAAGGAGATCGCGATGCTGGACGGCAATGCGAAACCCTTCGTTTCCGCCCACGTCGCGGGTCTGCTGGAAGCCAAGGTCGCCGCGCGGAAGAAGTGAGGGTCGATCTCTTCGATTTCGACCTGCCGCCGGAGCGGATCCCGCCGAGCCCAGAACCGCCGCGCGCCTGCTGGAGGTGACGGCGGATGGCGTTGCTCACGCTACCATTGCCGATCTGCCGGACCTGCTTCGCCTGGGTGACCATCTTGTCGTCAACGACACGCGGGTGATCCGGGCGCGCCTGCGGGGGCAGCGCGGCCAGGCGCGGGTGGAGATCATGCTGCACATGAACCTCGGACCCGACTGCTGGGCCGCCTTCGCCCGACCGGCGAAGCGGCTGCGCGTCGGTGACCGGGTACTCTTCGCCGATGACTTCTCGGCCGAGGTGCTGGAGAAGCGGGAGGCCGGGGAGGTCGTGCTGCGCTTCGACCGCCAGGATGCCGACCTGATGGCAGCCATCGACCGGGTGGGCGAACTGCCGCTGCCGCCCTATGTGGCCTCCCGCCGGGCCGTGGATGATCGCGATACGGCGGACTACCAGACCATCATGGCCGACCGGCCCGGTGCCGTGGCCGCCCCGACGGCGGGGCTGCATTTCACCGACGGGCTGTTCGCGGAGCTGTCGGCACGGGGCATCGGCAGCACGCGTGTGACCCTGCATGTGGGCGCAGGCACCTTCCTGCCCGTGAAGGCCGATGACACCACCGAGCATCGGATGCATGCGGAAGTGGGAGAGATCACGGCAGAGGCTGCGGCACGGATCAATGCCGCGCGCGCGGCGGGGGGGCGGATCGTGTCGGTCGGCACCACGTCGCTGCGGCTGCTGGAAAGCGCGGCGGCGGAGGATGGGACCATCCGGCCCTATCATGCGGCGACGGATATCTTTATCACGCCGGGATATGCCTTTCGCGCCGTGGACATGCTGATGACCAATTTCCACCTGCCCCGTTCGACCCTGTTCATGCTGGTCTCCGCCTTCACCGGGCTGGAGCGGATGCAGGCCGCCTATGCGACCGCGATCGCGGAGGGCTATCGCTTCTATTCCTACGGCGACGCCACCCTGCTGCACCGGGTGTCGGCATGAGCACGCCCGCCTTTGCCATGGAGGTGCAGGCGACCGACGGCATGGCCCGCGCCGGGGTGCTGCAGACCGCCCATGGTCCGATCCAGACCCCCGTCTTCATGCCGGTCGGCACGGCAGGCACGGTCAAGGCAATGACCCCCGCCGCCGTGAAACAGACCGGTGCGACGATCATTCTCGGCAATACCTACCACCTGATGCTGCGGCCCGGGTCGGAGCTGGTGCAGGAAATGGGCGGGCTGCACCGTTTCATGAACTGGCCGGGACCGATCCTGACCGACTCGGGCGGCTTCCAGGTCATGTCGCTGGCGGGGCTGAGGAAGCTCGATGCCGACGGGGTGACGTTCCGCAGCCACGTTGACGGCGCGCATGTGCGGCTGACCCCGGAAAGCTCCACCCTGATCCAGGACCAGCTCGACGCCACCATCACCATGGCCTTCGACGAATGCACGCCCTGGCCCGCGACGGAACAGCAGGCGCGGGAGTCGATGGAACTGTCGATGCGCTGGGCCGAACGCTGCCGCACCGCCTTC
>CAXBNO010000675.1:0-1785 GCA_963976775.1 uncultured Kordiimonadales bacterium | reverse complement strand
CGGAGATCGACGAGGTCGTTCTGGTCGGCGGCATGACCCGCATGCCGAAGGTCATCGAGACCGTGAAGGAATTCTTCGGCAAGGAACCGCACCGTGGTGTGAACCCCGATGAGGTCGTGGCTATCGGTGCCGCGATCCAGGCGGGCGTGCTGCAGGGCGACGTCAAGGACGTGCTGCTGCTGGACGTGACGCCGCTGTCGCTGGGTATCGAGACGCTGGGTGGTGTCTTCACCCGCCTGATCGACCGCAACACGACGATCCCGACCAAGAAGTCCCAGGTGTTCTCCACGGCAGAGGACAACCAGTCCGCCGTGACCATCCGGGTCTTCCAGGGCGAGCGCGAGATGGCGGCAGACAACAAGCTGCTGGGCAACTTCGACCTCGTGGGTATTCCGGGCGCACCGCGCGGCGTGCCACAGGTGGAAGTGACCTTCGATATCGACGCCAACGGCATCGTCAATGTCCAGGCCAAGGACAAGGCGACGAACAAGGAACAGTCGATCCGCATCCAGGCCTCCGGTGGCCTGTCCGACGCTGATATCGAGAACATGGTCAAGGAGGCGGAAGCCAACAAGGCCGAGGACGAGAAGCGGCGTGCTGCGGTCGAGGCCCGCAACCAGGCGGAAGGTCTGATCCACACGACGGAGAAGACCCTGGCCGAACTGGGTGACAAGGTCGATGCCGAAACCCGCAGCGGTATCGAGGCGGCGGTGACGGACCTTCAGTCGGCCATGGAAGGCGACGACGGCGAGGTCATCAAGCAGAAGACCGAAGCGCTGGCGCAGCTTTCCATGAAGCTGGGTGAGCAGCTTTACGCCCAGCAGGCGGAAGCCGGTGATGCCGAGGCTGGCGGTGACGCGGGTACCGATGGCGGGGCCAGGTCTGCCGATGACGACATTGTCGATGCCGATTTCGAGGAAGTCGACGACGACAAGAAGAAGTCTGCCTGACAGGCAACGGAGCGTTGACGGCGGCACTGGTCCGGAGCATCTGTTCAGGGCCAGTGCCGTTCGTTCCGGCTGACTGGAGAGGCGGGGACTGATGGCAAAGACCGACTACTACGAGATGCTCGGGGTTTCGCGCGACGTGGATGGCGCGACCCTGAAGAAGGCCTATCGCAAGAAGGCGATGCAGTATCACCCCGACCGCAATCCCGGGGATGCGCAGGCCGAGCAGACCTTCAAGGAACTTTCCGAAGCCTACGACGTGCTGCGCGATGCCGAGAAGCGCGCGGCCTATGACCGTTTCGGCCATGCGGCGTTCGAGAACGGCGGTTTCGGCGGTGGACGCGGTGGCGCCTCCGGTCCCGACTTCGCCAATTCCTTCTCCGATATCTTCGAAGACCTCTTCGGCGAGTTCATGGGGGGTGCGCGCGGCGGACGGCGCGGCGGCCCGGCCCGTGGTGATGACCTGCGCTACAATCTGCAGATCGACCTGGAAGATGCCTTCATCGGCAAGCAGGTTCAGGTCACGATTCCCACCGCTGTCAATTGCGGTACCTGTGCCGGCACGGGTGCGACGCCGGGGACCGAACCCACGGGCTGCGGCACCTGCAACGGCATGGGCAAGGTACGCGCACAGCAGGGCTTCTTCACGATAGAGCGGACATGCCCGGCCTGCGGTGGTCAGGGCCAGGTGATCAGCGACCCCTGCATCGACTGCAACGGCAACGGCCAGGTGCAGCAGGAGAAGACGCTGTCGGTCAATGTGCCTGCGGGTGTCGAGGACGGCACGCGCATTCGCCTTTCGGGCGAGGGCACGGCGGGTGCACGCGGCGGACCGCCA
>CAXBNO010000674.1:0-1792 GCA_963976775.1 uncultured Kordiimonadales bacterium | reverse complement strand
GCGCTGGACGCGGTGATCGTCCCGAAGGCGTAGATACTGCTGCGGGAACAGGTTGGCCGAATTACTGTCACCCCGTCTTCCGCCCTTGCGGGGGAAGTGGTCGCGCAGCGGTCGATGGGGGGATAGAGCCGCAGGCTGTTGCACAGGGGGTGAACAATCGCTGTTCGGCTGCGCCGATTCACCGCCATCCCGACCTTTCCCCGTCGAGGGGGAAGGGTTTCCGGCCCATCTGACAACTCTGCCTGCGCTGCTCAGCGCGCCTGTTCGAGGCGTTCGGCGACCAGGTCGAGGCGGTCACCGCCCCAGAACAGTTCACCGTCCAGGGTGATGCTCGGAACCCCGAACACGCCAGCGGCTTCGGCCCCGGCGCGCTGGCCGTCGTGCAGCTTGCCGCCCTCGCCCTCGTACCATGCCGCGAACTCCGTCGTGTCGGCACCGATCTGTTTCAGCAGCGCCTCGATCACTTCCGGGTCGCCGGTTTCCAGATCCCGCTGGAAGAACCGGCGGAAAGCCGTGTCGAGGTAGGGCCGGATCAGACCCTGCCTGTCGGCATAGGACATGCCGATCCCGGCGGGGCGTGAGTCGAATATCTTCTTCGGGCCGTAGAGTGTCAGTCCCTGGCGGTTGGCCAGACGCCGACAGTCCATGTAGGCATATTTCACCTTGCGCCAGTTGTGCTCCGTCCGGACATCGACGGCATCCAGGTAGGTGTCGATATGCAGGGTCAGGTGACGCCAGATGAAGGGCTTGCCCCAGGCATCCTCCAACCTGCAGGTCTCGGCGAAGGCGAGAAAGGCATAGGGGCTCTTCACATCGGTGTAGCAGACGATTTCCATGATGCTCAGGCCGCCTGCTGCTTCGGCAGATGGCCGGTCTTCACGTAGAGCAGGCAACCGCCGTCCGACTTCGGCGCGTGGGCCGTTCCATCCGCCAGACGGAACCAGGTCCCTGCCGGATAGCTGCCATTCTCGTCGGAAATCTCCCCTTCGATGACGAAGACTTCCTCCCCGCCGTCATGGACGTGATGCGGCACCGTGGCGCCGGGACTCAGACGGGAGAGATAGATCGTCTCCGGGTAGCCGGGTTCGTGAAAGACAGTGAAACGCTGCCGCCCTGGCCCGGTCTCGTGCCAGCCATCGGCATCCGTCGTATCGACGCGGCGGGTGGGCCGTTCCGCACCGGGATACTGGCAGAGCTTCACCAGCAGGGTGCAGCCGGTCTCGGTCTGCGGCTGGTGTCGCGACCCGGTCGGCAGCAGGGTGAAACTGCCCTTCGGGTAGCTGCCGAATTCGTCCGCGAAGACACCGTCCAGGACCAGCACCTCCTCCCCCAGCGGATGGTCATGCATCGGAAACCCGCAGCCGGGGTCGAACCGGACGATGGACGTGACCATCCCCTTCTCGGTGTCGCCGACCAGTTCGAGGCGCTTGCGCCAGACACCGGAGGCCGGGCTGGCCTGCCATTCAAGGGCGTTCGTGTCGACGACCGCGCTCTTGCGCCGGTCTCCATGCAGGTCACTCATGTCCGTCATTGCCTTTCGCAAGGATGCTTCAGACCGCTAAACTACCGAAGCAACGCAGCATGACAAACGCTTCGGGGAGGACAGGGTGCAGGAAATCATCATAGCCAGGCGATTCCAGGGACCATCCCAATCCGCCAACGGTGGCTATATCACAGGACTGATGGCGGAACTGATCGACGGCCCGGCGGAGGTGACGCTGAAGGCCCCGCCGCCGCTGGAGAAGCCGCTACAACTGGTGGCGACGGACGATGGTTTCGCGATGATGGATGG
>CAXBNO010000673.1:0-1801 GCA_963976775.1 uncultured Kordiimonadales bacterium | reverse complement strand
TTGTTGATGGTCGTGCAGTTGGCGGCATCGGGAATGCCTGCGCCCTTGGACGCCTGGCGCGCCGGGGCCTGCCCCTGACCGGCGGGCAGCACATTGCCCATGATGACCTCGTCGATGTCCGCTCCATTGACGCCTGCGCGGGCCAGTGCCGCCGCGATGGCCGTGCTGCCGAGGCTTGAGGCGACTTCCGTGCCCAGTTCACCCTGAAAACCGCCCATTGGTGTGCGGGCCATGCCGACAATGACAATCGGGTCCGTGCTGCTCATGATCTGATGCTCCCCTGGAGAAATCCTGACACCTGATCTAGCGCGTGCGGCGGGGCTTGGAAACCTCCGGCGCGGCGGCGCGCCGCAGTCATGCTTCCGGCGCAAGCGATGGACGGGGGGGCGGAAATCTGCGATGAGACCCGCTTTGCCCGTACCGGGCACTTCACTGATCTGGCCATCACACCGGACCCGCACCCGATGACCACCTTCGCGGTCGTGATCCCCGCCATGAACGAGGCTGGCAATATCGGCCACCTGGTGACGGAGATCGACGACGTTCTGAAAGACATGCCCCCTGTTGCGATCATCGTCGTCGATGACGGCTCCGACGATGCAACGGCTGAGGAACTGCGGCAGACCATGACCGCAGTGCCGCGCCTGCGGGTGCTGCGCCACCGGGTGCGCTCCGGGCAGAGTGCCGCTGTGCGCAGCGGCGTCCACGCCGCGACGGATGCGGAAGTGATCATCACGCTGGACGGTGACGGACAGAACCCGCCCCCCGACATTCCCGTCCTGCTGGCGCGGCTGACCGACAGCGCGCAACCGCAGGTCGGACTGGTCAACGGCTGGCGGGTCGGGCGCAAGGCCACCGGCAGCCGCCGCTTCGCCTCCCGCGCCGCCAATGCCGTCCGGCAGGCCGTACTGCGTGACGACTGTCCCGACTCGGGGTGCGGTCTTAAGGCTTTCAGGCGCGCCGACTATCTGGAACTGCCCTTCTTCGCCACCATGCACCGCTTCATGCCAGCCCTGTTCCGGCTCTACGGACATGACGTGGCCACCGTGGAGATCGGCGACCGCGACCGCTCTGCTGGGCAGTCCAAGTACACCAACTGGAAGCGCGCGCTGGACGGCATTGTCGATCTGCTGGGCTTCATCTGGCTGCGCTATCGCGCCCGCAATCCGGGCGCGGTCGAAGTCGCGCGCGGCGACGGAGACGACACATGATGGAGATGGTCGCCAACTGGTGGGACCGCATGACCGGGATCGAGGTCTGGCTGTTCGTCTTCGGCCTGTTTGCCCAGAGCATGTTCTTCATGCGGTTCCTGGTGCAGTGGATCGTCACCGAACGGGCGCGCAAGTCCGTCGTGCCGGAGGCCTTCTGGTACTTCTCCATCACCGGCGGCATCCTGATGTTCACCTATGGCATCCTGCGGGAGGACCCGGTGATCATGCTGGGACAGACAACGGGCATCATCATCTACAGTCGCAACCTCTATTTCATCCGTCGCGACAAGCGCCGGGCGAGCGCCGGTTAGACCGGCGGGGACCGGCTGCATGAGCCCGCAGAGTCTGCTTGACCGCATTGGCGACTGGTCGACCGGGCTGCGCTATGGCCTGCTGACCGTGATCGCGCTGGCGTTCTTCCTGCCGGGCCTGTTCAGCCTGCCCCCCATCGACCGCGACGAGAGCCGCTTCGCCCAGGCATCGAAGCAGATGGTGGAGACCGGCGACTACATCGACATCCGCTTCCAGGGGGAGCCACGCCACAAGAAGCCCGCCGGAATCTACTGGGCGCAGACGCTGGCCGTTCATCT
>CAXBNO010000672.1:0-1808 GCA_963976775.1 uncultured Kordiimonadales bacterium | reverse complement strand
CCCGGTTTCCGGGCGTGGAACTGCCCGACCATCTGCTGGAGCGGTACGAGCACGACATGACCATCGTGCTGCAGCACCAGTACTGGGACCTGAAGGTGGAGGAGACATTCTTCGAGGTCTCGCTCAGCTTCAACAAGCTGCCGACCCGCATTCATGTGCCCTATACGGCCGTCACCTCCTTTGCCGATCCGAGCGTGCAGTTCGGTCTGCAGTTCGAACCGCAGATGGACCAGATCGACGGTGAGTCCGTTGTGCCCGCCGGCAATGCCTTCGCACCGATGAAGGTTCCGGAGGAGCCCGTGGACACGGATGTGCCGGAGTCCGAAGAGGGCGACGATGGGGCACCGGAAGAGAAGGCCGGCGAGGTTGTGTCGCTGGATGCGTTCCGAAAGAAGAGCTAGATCATTCCAATGTCTGGTTGCTGCAGCGGCCCGTTTCCCCAACCGGCCGAATGATCCGGAATTGTCTCAATATGCACCGCCAGTCGCGTTTCGGAGCACTGATAACGGCTATTTGCAATCGCCGCTGACAGTTGGCGCCACGTCAATTCGGCCCGTGCAAGGTTAACAGCCGTCACACTTCAGACCGCCTGCCGGAAATGCCGGATTGATGGCATTCGGGCCAAGTGCGCGATCTGGCGTCTGAATCTTCGTTTCTCGGCTGTTCTCCTGCTGGTTAATTGCCGGGAAGGTTTCCGTGCAGGTGGGTTCTGGCCTGTTGCTTGCTGATGTGTGACCAGCCTTCGGGCTCCCGACGACCCGGGCAGCATTCAGGATCCCCGACCCCCCAATCCATGCTGTCCGGGTCGCCGTGGTATCTCCGCAAGGCGGAGACGCCGCCACTTCCCATATGCGTCAGTGACTGGGATGATCATCGCGGCCCCGGCTCGTTGATGTGGAGAATGAACATGCGCAAGATCGCCCTGCTGCTCGCGATGACCCTGCTCTCGGCGCCTGTTGCTGCGGACGGCCTGTTCGGCAAGGCCAAGGACCTGCTGGGCGGTGCCAAGCAGAATATTCCGTCCCTCGGTGGTTCATCGTCCGGTTCCGCGCTCGGTGCGGATGAGGTCGGGCGTGGTCTCAAGGAAGCCCTTCGTATCGGCAGCGCCCGCGTGATCGACCAGGTCAGTGCGCTGGGTGGCTTCGAGAACGACAGCCTGATCCACATTCCGCTGCCCGACAATCTGGCCCGCGCGCAGAAGGTGCTTAACCGCATGGGGCTGTCGAACCAGCTCGATGACCTGGAGACGCGTCTGAACCGCGCTGCGGAGACGGCATCGGTCAAGGCGCGGGATCTGTTCGTCGATGCGGTCGATACCATGACCATCGACGACGCCATGAACATCCTCAACGGCCCGAAGGATGCGGCGACACAGTATTTCCGCCAGCGCATGACGCCGGGCCTGCTGGCGGAGATGGAACCTGTCGTCGACCGGAGCCTTGCGGAGGTCGGTGCCATCCAGACCTATGAGAGTACCGTTGGCGCGTTCGGCAAGATGCCTCTGGTCCCGGATCTGCGGGCCGACCTGACCGGTCATGTGCTCGATCTCGGGCTCGACGGAATCTTCCACTATCTGGCCGTCGAGGAAGCGGCGATCCGCGCCAATCCGGCCAGGCGGACGACCGAATTGCTGCAGAAGGTATTCGCGAACTGAGCCGGTTCGGCAAACCGGCGCGCGAAGGGCTGTATCCATGACGGTTTCGTTTCATACTGTCCTCCGGGGACAGGGAATCAGGAGGAGCCGACGTGCCAGATGATCTCGGCGCAGCAGGGCAGTGCCGTTTCATCATCGTTGATGATGACCGGGT
>CAXBNO010000671.1:0-1813 GCA_963976775.1 uncultured Kordiimonadales bacterium | reverse complement strand
CTGCTGCCGTGACGTGTTGCTGTCCCGGTCGCCGCCCATCAGGCCCAGGTAGTCGATCAGCAGAATGCCGAGCTTGCTGCCCTGCTCCCGCAACCGCTTGTCTGCGGAACGGGCTGCCGCTTCGATCTCCGGCACCGTCCGGCACATGCTGTCGTCAATGACCATCGGCAGTGCCGAGAGTCGCTCCTTCGCGGCCTCCAGTTCGTCCAGCCACCACGGCTGATCGACACGCCCCTTCATCAAGGGCGAGTACGGGATCTCCCGGCCCGGCTGGAACGCGGCGTCGGACAGGGCGCGCATCAGGACCTGCTCCTGGCTCATCTCCAGCGAGATCAGGCAGGGTGCGCCACTCTCCAGCGGGTCCTTGGACGCGGCGTGCGCTGCAGCCTTGCAGAAGTGCCAGAGGGCGAGGGTCTTGCCCATGCCGGGGCGCGCACCGACCACGATGAAGTCACCCGGCATGAACCCACCGATCCGTTCGGTAAGTTTTCGCAGTCCAGTCGGTATTCCCTTGTCCACTTTACCGGTACGCAGCCGCTCCAGCATGGCACCGACAACATCGCTCACGCTGTCCTGCTTGCCCTTCTCCGGCAGCCCGTACATGAGGGACTGCGCGCCGCCCATGATGTCGCCCAGCATCCGGATCGGCCCGTCACCGGCCTTGATGGTCCGCGCCCGCTGGATCGTGGCCTCCGATGCGCGCACGATCTCGCGCCGGACAAAGCAGTCGCGCACGATCGCGGCAAGCTGCTCCACGTTGTCGTTCGGCTCGACGGCAGCGACCAGCGAATAGAGATAGGCGGGCTTCTCCTGGTCGATCTCCAGGTCGAACAGCGATGACAGCGTGACCGGTGTCGCGGCTGCTCCGCCCTGTATCGCGCCAACCATGGCTTCCCAGATCACGAAGTGCGGCTCATAGGAGAAGTGCCCGGCCTTCAGCCATGTGACAGAGCCCATCAGGCTGTTGTCATTGATGATCAGACCGAGGACCTTCTTCTCCGCCTCAATGTTGTTCATCCACACCTCCCCAGATGTCGTTGAAGTCGGCCTTGCCACCGGGGACCACGGGCGGGACTGCGATCCCGAACCGGAAGCCGTCACCATTCAGGCGCTCGACAGCCTTCTCCGCCGCATGTTCGCCGGGGCGCATTCCGGTCTTCGGGTCCACCCGGTCGCGGTCGGCCCAGATCACGCCGTCCAAGGGACCCCGGGGGACCTCGACATTGATCAGGCCGCTGGTGCTGAGGCAGGCGCGGACACCGGCAAGGCCCAGCCGCTGCTTCACCGTCATCCCGGTCTCTATGCCTTCACAGAGATGCTGGAACGGGTCGCCGGGAGACCCAAGCAGGACGGAGCCGCCTCCGATGGGGCCGAACATCACCTTCGCCTTGTCGGTCGCTGCCTTGGCGAAGGTCTCCCGGTCCAGGTACGTCAGGTGGATGGCATGGACCGGCTGCCCCGGCAGGGACACGCCCGCAACCATGGCGCCGAACTGCCGCCCGCTCTTGTCCCATGGGCGCCCGTCAGGCTCCCAGCGGTCCAGTGCAGGGCTCGGATGGAACCGCAGAGACGCAGGCACCGGCCCGTCATAGCCGCGCGACCAGAGATAGGCCCTGACGGGCGCTGCATCGTGCGCTCCGGCCTCGTCCCATATCTGCTTTGCAATCCACGTCTTCTCGCGGGCCGCTTCCTGCTGCTGCCGCTGCCGACGCTCGCGCTGTTCCTGATTGCGCTGGATCTCCGCAGGCGTGATCTCGGTCTTGCCGCCCAGATGTTCGATCGCCTCCAGGAAGGTTTTGCCGTAGAGGTTCTG
>CAXBNO010000670.1:0-1816 GCA_963976775.1 uncultured Kordiimonadales bacterium | reverse complement strand
CAACCGTTCCCGCCGCCACAAGTCGGGCGTGGCCATGCGCTTTCCACGGATCGCCCGCATCCGCTGGGACAAGCCTGCGGCGGAGGCCGACCATGTGGAAACCATCGAGCGGCTGATCGCCTGATCCGGCGGTCGGGACCCCGTGGCGCTCGGCAAGCTTGACCCGGACACCCGCTTATCTGCTATGAGAAGCCGCGTGCGCGGACGAAGCAGCGCGCCCCTTGTCATCATTGCGGAACGCGGAGCCTGAACCCCATGGCAGGTCATTCACAATTCAAGAACATCATGTACCGCAAGGGCGCGCAGGATGCGAAGCGCGCCAAGCTGTTCACGAAACTGGCGCGCGAGATCACCGTCTCGGTCAAGGAAGGCGGCGATGACCCGGACGCGAATCCGCGTCTGCGCGCCGCGATCATCGCCGGGCGCAAGGAGAATATGCCCAACGACAACATCAACCGGGCGATCAAACGCGCCACGGGTGACGGGGCCGCCGACAATTTCGAGGAGATCCGCTACGAGGGCTATGGTCCCGGCGGTGTCGCCGTGATCATCGAGGCGCTGACCGACAACCGCAACCGCACCGCCTCTGAAGTGCGTTCCGCCTTCTCCAAGCACGGCGGTGCGCTGGGGGAGACCAATTCCGTTTCCTTCATGTTCGACCGCCAGGGTGTCGTCGAATATCCCGCGGACACGGCCACGACCGACGAGATGTTCGAGGCGGCGGTGGAGGCCGGGGCCGATGATGTGGCCACCAGCGATGATGGTCACGAGGTCATCTGCGCCATCGAGAGCTTCAACAGCGTCCGCGACGCGCTGGAGGCCCGCTTCGGCGAGGCCAGCCGCGCCGGTCTGGACTGGCGCCCGCAGAATACCACTCCGGTGGACGAGGACAAGGCCGCGACCCTGCTGAAGCTGATCGACATGCTGGACGACAATGACGACGTGCAGCGGGTCTTCTCGAACTTCGAGGTCGATGACGAGATCATGGCGAAACTGTCCGCCTGAAGCACATCGCCAGCAGTAATTGGAAGAGGGCTTCGCAGGAAACTGGGAGGCCCTTTTTCGTTTCCGCTGTCCATGGTGGAAGGTCTTGCAAGTCTCAACGAAAAGGGGCGCCGCATTCCTGCGACGCCCCTGATCTTGTCCGATGCACCGATCCGGTACCGGTGCCGCCCTGGACGGGCTGCACCGGCAGACGGGATCAGTGGGCCAGAACGGCCAGCAGCAGCAACGCGATGATGTTGGTGATCTTGATCATCGGGTTGACGGCCGGACCGGCGGTGTCCTTGTAGGGATCGCCGACCGTATCACCGGTGACGGAGGCCTTGTGCGGCTCGGAACCCTTGCCGCCGTGATTGCCGTCCTCGATGTACTTCTTGGCATTGTCCCAGGCACCACCACCCACGGTCATGGAGATGGCGACGAACAGGCCCGTGGCGATCACGCCCAGCAGCATCGCGCCAAGGGCGGCCAGGGCGGACGCCTTGTCGGATACGGCCAGGATGACGAAGTACATGACGATCGGGGCCAGGACCGGCAGCATCGAGGGGATGATCATCTCCTTGATGGCGGACTTGGTCAGCAGATCGACCGCACGGCTGTAGTCCGGCTTCGACGTACCGGCCATGATGCCCTTGTCTTCGCGGAACTGGCGACGCACTTCCTCGACCACCGAACCGGCGGCACGACCCACGGCGGTCATGGACATGGCACCGAACAGGAACGGCAGCAGGCCGCCCATGATCAGGCCGACCACGACGAACGGGTTGGACAGCGCGAAATCGGGGACGACACCCTCGAAGTACGGATACAGGTC
>CAXBNO010000669.1:0-1818 GCA_963976775.1 uncultured Kordiimonadales bacterium | reverse complement strand
CAGTTCGACCGACATCAGGATGATGATGACGTTCTTGCGGTTCATGAAGATGCCGAAGATTCCCAGCGTGAACAGGATCGCCGCAACCGTCAGATAATGTCCGAGACCAATTTCCATATGACTTCCCCTCGGCCCCCCTCAGACGCCCTGGCCGGGCTGGACCTTCTTGATCTCAACCGAACTTTCCCGCGTGCGGCTGATCTGATCGGCAATGCGCTGGCGACGCACACCCGGGCGCGAACGCAGGGTGAGCACGATGGCACCGATCATGGCGACGAGCAGGATCATCCCTGCCGCCTGGAACAGGTAGACGTAGCGGGTGTAGACGATATCCCCCAGCGCGGCGACATTGCTGCGCAGGGCCGGGTCCGGCGTTGGTGCAGCAGCAACGGCCGCCGTCTCCGGAGCGATCACCCAGGCCCCGACCACCATCAGGATCTCCACCAGCAGGATGAAGGACACCAGCAGACCGATGGGCAGGTACTGCAGGAACCCCTGCCGCAGTTCGACGAAGTTGATGTCCAGCATCATGACGACGAAGAGGAACAGCACCGCGACCGCGCCGACATAGACGATGACCAGGATCATCCCCCAGCAGCACGAACAGCCCCGCCGAATTGAAGAAGGCGAGGATCAGGAACAGCACGGAATGCACCGGGTTGCGCGACGCGATCACCATCACGCCGCAGGCAACGGTGATCGTCGCGAACAGATAGAATGCCAAGGCTGGCAGGATCACGAGTCCATTCCCTTCATTCCAGTCGCCCATTCAGGCCCTTGCCGGGCCACGTCGCCACCGCGATCCCCTGATCGCACCGCCGACACCTCAAATCCAGCGCCCGCCGCGATCAGCGGTAGGGCGCGTCCGCAGCCAGATTGGCCGCGATCTCCCGTTCCCACCGGTCGCCATTGGCGAGCAGCTTGTCCTTGTCATAGAACAGCTCCTCCCGCGTTTCGGTGGCAAATTCGTAGTTCGGCCCCTCGACAATCGCGTCCACCGGACAGGCTTCCTGACAGAAGCCGCAGTAGATGCACTTGGTCATGTCGATGTCGTAGCGCGTGGTCCGGCGGCTGCCGTCCTCGCGCGGCTCGGCCTCGATGGTGATGGCCAGCGCTGGGCAGATCGCCTCGCACAGCTTGCAGGCAATGCAGCGTTCCTCGCCGTTCGAATAGCGGCGCAGCGCGTGCTCACCCCGGAAACGCGGGCTGAGCGGCCCCTTCTCGTAGGGGTAGTTCAGCGTCACCTTCGGCTTGAACATGTACTTCAGGGTCAGCCACATGCCGGAGCGCATGTCACCCAGCAGGACAGCCCGCGCGGTACGGTCCAGAAATCCCATGATCGCAGCCTCCTTGTCCTGACTCAGCCCTGCAACAGTCCGCCATAGACCAGCACGCCGGAATAGAACACCACGGCGCCCAGCGAAACCGGCAGGAAGACCTTCCAGCCAAGCCGCATGAGCTGGTCATAGCGGTAGCGCGGCAGGGTTGCGCGCACCCAGATGAAAACGAAGAGAAGGAAACTGATCTTCAGCGCGAACCAGATCACGCCGGGAATGAAGGTTTCCCCCGGTATCGGTGAATGCCAGCCGCCCAGGAACAGCAGCGTCGTCAGACCGCACATGAGGATCATGTTCATGTACTCGCCCAGGAAGAACAGGGCGAAGGTCATGGACGAATATTCAACCTGATAGCCCGCCACCAGTTCCGCCTCTGCCTCGGGCAGATCGAACGGATGACGATTGGTCTCGGCCAGTGCCGAGATGAAGAAGATGATGAACATCGGGAACAGCGGCCAGACGTACCAGCCCAGGATACCGC
>CAXBNO010000668.1:0-1826 GCA_963976775.1 uncultured Kordiimonadales bacterium | reverse complement strand
GCTGATCGACGCGTTTGCCGCCAACCCCGCGCTGAACGGACTGATCCTCGGCGTACTGCTGATCGGGGTGATCTACGTCATCCGCCAGGTGCTGCTGCTGCGACCTGCAGTCCGCTGGGTGGAATCGTTTCGCCGCAATGACCCCAGCCTGTCGATCCAGACCGCCCCGTCGATGCTCTCGCCACTGGCCACGATGCTGCAGGAGAAGAAGGGCAGGGTCAGCCTGTCCACCATGTCGCTGCGGTCGCTGCTCGACTCAATCAGCTCCCGGCTGGACGAATCCCGCGACATCTCACGCTATCTGATCGGGACGCTGGTGATCCTGGGCCTGCTGGGCACCTTCTGGGGCCTGATCGAGGCCATCACCTCCGTCGGCAGTTCGGTGCGTGGGCTGACGGTGGAGAGTGATGACGTCGGCGACATCTTCGAAGCACTGAAACTGGCGATCCTGCAGCCGATGGACGGCATGGGCACGGCGTTCTCGTCGTCGCTGTTCGGCCTGGCCGGTTCCGTCATCCTGGGTTTCATCGAGCTGCAGGCCAGCCAGTCGCAGAACCGGTTCTACAACGACCTGGAGGAATGGCTCTCCAGCTTCACGCGCCTGTCCAGCGGTGCTGCGGGTGGCATCGCGGAGGGCGAAGGCTCGGTGCCTGTCTATGTGCAGGCCCTGCTGGAGCAGACGGCGGACAGTCTGGAAAACCTGCAGCGCATCATGGCGCGGTCGGAGGAATCGCGGGTATCCGGCAACCAGACCCTGCTGCAGCTCTCGGAACGGCTTGCCAGTCTGACCGATCAGATGCGCGCCGAACGCGACCTGATGGTGAAGCTGGCCGAAGGGCAGATGGAGCTGAAACCGATCCTGCAGCGCATCGCCGTGGCCACGGAGCAGGGGTCCGGTGACAGCGCCGCGGATACGCACCTGCGCAACATCGATGTCTATGTGACCCGCCTGCTGGAGGAAACGGTGACCGGACGGCAGCAGACGGTCGATGAACTCCGTTCCGAGATCAAGGTGCTGACCCGGACCATTGCGGCGATTGCCGACGAAGGCCGCTGATGCCCAGGCACCGCAGGCAACGCGCGGAGAACAACGTCTGGCCGGGCTTCGTGGATGCCCTGTCGGCACTGTTGCTGACCTTCATCTTCATGATGGTGATCTACACGCTGGCGCAGTTTGTCCTCAGCTATTCGCTGTCGGGCAAGGACGAGGCACTGTCCAGACTGACGGCGGAACTGTCGGAACTGCAGTCACTGCTGTCCAGCGAGCGCAGTGCCAACGAGGACCTGCGGCGGAATGTGTCCCAGCTTTCCGCGGCGCTGAACGAATCAACGGCGGCGCGTGATCTGCTGACACTGCAGATCGCCGATCTGCAACGCCGCGCCTCCGACGCCGAGCGCCGCCTGGACGAACGCCCCGAGTTCTCGGAGGCAGACCGGGCCGAGATGGAGGCCCGTATCGCGGAGCTGCTGGCGCGGGAAGCCGCCCTGGCCCGCCGCCGCGACGAATCCGACAGTGCCCGCGCCCGCTCCGACCAGGAGCTCAACGAACTTCAGGCACTCTATTTCGAGGCACAGGACCGGATCACCGAGCTCGAGAACCGTGTGCTGGAGCGGCAAACCGAAATCGCCGACCTCAATGCCGACCTGACGGCGGCGCGCAACCGGCTGACCACGACCCTCGCCGAACTCGACCGGACACGTGAAAGCCTGGACCAGGAACGTGACGCGCGCCAGCAGGGGCAGGCCGAACTGACCGAGGAGCAGCGCATATCGGAAGCTGCCCGCCGGCAGGTGAACCTGCTGAACCTGCAACTGGCCGACCTGCG
>CAXBNO010000667.1:0-1841 GCA_963976775.1 uncultured Kordiimonadales bacterium | reverse complement strand
TGATTCCGATGCCCGCTACCGCTTTGAACGCGGTGTCGATCCGGAGAGCGTTGCCTGGGGCATCCATGTTGCCGCGCGTCTGGTGACGACGCTCTGCGGTGGCGAGGCCAGTGACATCGTGCAGACGGGTGCGATTCCCGACCAGTCGCGCAGCCTGCGCCTGCGCCAGAGCCGCATCGCCTCCCTCGGCGGTGTGCAGGTGCCGGAGGCGGAGACCCGCCGTATCCTCACCGACCTCGGCTTCGGCGTCGAAGGCGAAGGCGAGGACATGCAGGTCAGCGTGCCGAGCTGGCGCATCGATGTGGATGGCGAAGCCGACCTGGTCGAGGACGTCGTCCGCATCTTCGGCTACGACCACATCGAGACCGTGCAACTGCCGCGTCTCAGTGACGTGGCAACCCCGTCCCTGACCGCCGGGCAGCGCAACGTGCGCACCGCACGCCGGGCGCTGGCCGCGCGCGGCATGTATGAATGCGTCACCTGGTCGTTCCTGCCCCTGGCACAGGCGGAGCTGTTCGGTGGTGGCGATGCGACCCTGCGGCTCGCCAACCCGATCTCCGCCGATCTGGACTGCATGCGCCCGTCCCTGCTGCCCAACCTGATCACTGCCGCCGCCCGCAATGCAGCGCGGGGTAACGGCGACATCGCGCTGTTCGAGGTCGGCCCGCAATACCGCAGCGATGCCCCTGACGGGCAGGATACGGTGGCCGGCGGCATTCGGCGCGGACGCACGGGCGACCGCCACTGGGCCGCCAGCCCCCGTGCCGTGGACGCATTCGATGCCAAGGCGGACGCGGAGGCCCTGCTGAACGCGGTCGGTCTCGACACATCGAAGGTCCAGATCGCGCGCGGTGCATCCGACTGGTATCACCCGGGCCGTTCCGGCGTTATCCAGCTCGGGCCGAAGCTGCGGCTGGCGCAGTTCGGCGAGATCCATCCGGCCGTGCTGGAGGAACTGGACATCAAGGGACCGCTGGTCGGGTTCGAGGTGTTCATGGACGCGATCCCGCAGCCGAAGGCCGGACGCAAGACCACCCGACCGCCATTGACCGTTTCCGATTTCCAGGCCGTGACCCGCGACTTTGCCTTCGTCGTTTCCCGCGATGTGGCCGTCGCCGACATGATCCGCGCCGCCCGTGGTGCCGATCGCAACCTGATCACGGCGGTGGATATCTTCGACCTCTACGAGGGCGAGCGGATCGGCGCGGATGCCAAGTCGGTGGCCATGTCCGTTCGACTGGAACCCATGGACCGCACCCTCACCGACAAGGAAATCGACGCGGTAGGCGAAAAGGTCATCGCCAACATGGTCAAGTCAGTGGGTGCAAGCCTGCGCGGCTGAGTCGTTCGACCGAAATCCCGCGCAGGATGGGCCGCGCAGGAAGCCTCAGACCCGCTCCACGACCATGGCGATGCCCTGCCCGACGCCGATGCACATGGTGCAGAGCGCATAGCGGCCGCCGGTCCGGTGCAACTGGTTGACGGCTGTCAGGATCAGGCGCGCGCCGCTGGCACCCAGCGGATGGCCAAGGGCGATAGCACCGCCATGCGGGTTCACGTGCTCGGCATCATCAGGCAGGCCAAGCTGACGGGTCACGGCCAGGGCCTGGGCGGCGAAGGCCTCGTTCAGTTCGATGACATCCATGTCGGCGATGTTCAGACCCACCTGGGCCAGCACCTTCTCCGACGCCGGTGCCGGGCCGAAGCCCATGATCCGGGGCGGCACCCCGGCGGTCGCCATGCCGAGGATGCGCGCCCGTGGAGTCAGGCCGTTGCGGGCCGCCGCTGCCTCCGTCGCGATCAGCATGGCGCAGGCCCCGTCATTCACACCCGAGGCATTG
>CAXBNO010000666.1:0-1847 GCA_963976775.1 uncultured Kordiimonadales bacterium | reverse complement strand
TATTCCGCCCACAACTTCGAGCATGCCAATACCGGGATGCTGTTCCGCCACTTCACGGATGCGGAGGGGGAGTGCCTGGCGCTGGCGGATCAGGGCCTGTCCCTGCCTGCCTATGACCAGTGCATCAAGGCGAGCCACGTCTTCAACCTGCTGGACGCGCGCGGCGTCATCAGCGTGACGGAGCGTGCCGCCTATATCGGCCGGGTCCGGGCGCTGGCCAAGCGCTCGGCGGAGGAATGGCTCCGCGCCCGCGGACATCTGCCGGGGGAGGGCTGAGCCATGGCCGAACTGCTGCTGGAACTGTTCTCCGAGGAAATCCCCGCGCGCATGCAGGTGCGTGCTGCCGATGACCTGAAGGACCTGCTGGTCGAGGCGCTGACCGCCAACGGGCTTGCGCATGAGGGTGCGCAGGCTCATTCGACGCCCCGTCGCCTGACCGTCGTGATCAGTGGCATCCCGGAGGCGCAGGCGGATGTGCGCGAGGAACGTCGTGGCCCGCGTGCCGACGCGCCGGAGAAGGCCATCGAAGGCTTCCTGAAGGGCGCGGGCGTGACCCGCGACCAGGTCGAGGAACGCGAGATGCCGAAGGGCACGTTCCTGTTCGCCGTGATCGAGCGCAAGGGACAGGCCACGGCGGAGGTGCTGCCCGGGCTGGTCGAGGGTGCGATCACGAAACTGCCATGGCCCAAGTCCATGCGCTGGGGCGACCGCTCGGAACGCTGGGTCCGTCCGCTGCATTCGATCCTGTGCCTGTTCGGTGGCACCACCGTGCCCGTGAGCTTCGGGCCGGTGAAGAGCGGCAACACCACGCGCGGTCACCGGTTTCACGCGCCTGACGCCTTCGCGGTGGCTGATTTTGCCGATTACCAGGCGAAGCTGGAAGCCGCCCGTGTGATTCTGGATCGTGAAACCCGCAAGACAATGATCGACAGCCGCGCCCGCGCGCTGGCGGCGGCCGAGGGTCTGACGCTGAAGGATGATCCGGGCCTGCTGGACGAGGTGGCGGGGCTGGTTGAATGGCCGGTGCCGCTGATCGGCAGCATCGACGATGCCTTCATGGATGTTCCGGCGGAGGTCCTGACCACTTCCATGCGCAGTCACCAGAAGTATTTCGCGACGGAGAAGGCTGACGGCTCGCTGGCCCCGCGCTTCATTCTGGTGGCGAACCTGGAAGCCGGGGACGGCGGTACGGCGATCACCGCCGGCAACGAGAAGGTGCTGCGCGCACGCCTGTCGGACGCCCGGTTCTTCTGGGAACAGGATCAGCAGCGCACACTGGAAAGCCGTCTGCCGGACCTGAACCCCATCGTGTTTCATGCCCGCATGGGCTCGGTCGGGGCCAAGGCCGGACGCATCGCGGAACTGGCGGCCTGGCTGGCGCCGCAGGTCGCTGCGGACCCGCTCATGACCCGACGCGCCGGACTGCTCGCCAAGTCCGACCTGACCACGGGCATGGTGGGTGAATTCCCGGAGCTGCAGGGGATCATGGGCCGCTATTACGCACGGCTGGACCAGGAACCGGAGCCGGTGGCGGAGGCGATCCGGTCGCACTACAGCCCTGCCGGTCCTGCGGATGACTGTCCCTCAGAACCCGTTGCAGTTGCCGTTGCACTGGCCGACAAGCTGGACAGCCTGGTCGGTTTCTATGCCATCGGCGAGAAGCCGACGGGGTCGAAGGACCCCTTTGCCCTGCGCCGTGCCGCCCTGGGTGTCATTCGCATCATTCTGGAGAACGGGCTGAGGCTGCCGCTGGACCCGGCCCTCACCTTTGCGTTCGACGGCATCAAGGGCGATCTGCTGGCGGAGGTCAGTGATGCCGAGACCGTCTCGACCGAGATCATCGGTTT
>CAXBNO010000665.1:0-1856 GCA_963976775.1 uncultured Kordiimonadales bacterium | reverse complement strand
TGGCAGGTGAGCTGATGGATGCGTCCAGCAGCCGCGGCGGTGCGGTGAAGAAACGTGAAGACACCCATCGGATGGCGGAGGCCAACAAGGCCTTCTCGCACTACCGCTGGTAATTCAGAGCAGGAAAGAGTCCTTCCCATGTCTCGAGTGACGCCCCTCGACCGTTATCGCAACATCGGCATCATGGCCCATATTGATGCCGGCAAGACCACGACGACGGAACGAATCCTCTACTACACCGGCCGGTCCCACAAGATCGGTGAGGTGCATGATGGCGCGGCCACCATGGACTGGATGGAGCAGGAGCAGGAGCGCGGCATCACGATCACGTCCGCTGCCACCACCTGTTTCTGGCGCGATCACCGCATCAACATCATCGATACGCCGGGCCATGTGGACTTCACCATCGAGGTGGAGCGTAGCCTGCGTGTGCTCGACGGCGCGGTTGCCGTGTTCGATGCCGTCGCCGGTGTCGAGCCGCAGACCGAAACCGTCTGGCGCCAGGCCGACAAGTATCGTGTGCCGCGCATGTGCTTCGTCAACAAGATGGACCGCATGGGCGCCGACTTCTATCGCTGTGTGGCGATGATGGTCGATCGCCTCGGCTGCACCCCGGTGCCGCTGCAGTTGCCGATCGGTGCCGAATCCGATTTCGTCGGTGTTGTTGACCTGATCAACAACCAGGCGATCATCTGGAAGGAAGAGACTCTCGGTGCCGAGTTCGAATTCACAGCCATTCCCGCCGATCTGGCCGACAAGGCCGCCGAATATCGTGAAGCGATGATCGAGGCGGCGGTCGAGTTCGACGACGACGCCATGACCGCCTATCTGGAAGGTATCGAGCCGGATGCCGATGAGCTTCGCCGTCTGATCCGCAAGGGCGTGATGGCCGGCAAGCTGATCCCGGTGCTGTGCGGTACCGCGTTCAAGAACAAGGGTGTTCAGCCGCTGCTGGATGCCGTTGTCGATTACATGCCCGCCCCGACCGACGTTGCCGACATTCGCGGCTCCAAGGTTGGTGATCCGGACACCGAAGTGGTGCGCCACAGTTCCGACGACGAGCCCTTCTCTGCCCTGGCATTCAAGATCATGGCTGACCCGTTCGTCGGCTCGCTGACCTTCTGCCGGGTCTATTCCGGTCGCATCGAGAGCGGTGGTTCCGTACTGAACTCCGTCAAGGACAAGCGCGAGCGTATCGGTCGCATGCTGATGATGCATGCCAATGACCGTGAGGACGTGAAAGAGGCCATGGCCGGTGACATCATCGCCATTGCCGGACTGAAGGACACCACGACCGGCGACACCCTGTGTGATCCGCTGCGCCCGGTGGTGCTGGAAGCCATGGAATTTCCCGATCCGGTCATCGAGATCGCGGTCGAGCCGAAGACCAAGGCCGACCACGAGAAGATGGGGCAGGCCCTGGCCCGTCTGGCGCAGGAGGATCCGTCCTTCCGTGTCACGACCGACCAGGAGACCGGGCAGACCGTGCTGAAGGGCATGGGCGAGCTGCATCTCGACATCCTGATCGACCGCATGAAGCGCGAGTTCAAGGTGGAAGCGAACATCGGTGCGCCGCAGGTGGCCTATCGCGAGACGCTGCCCCGCCGGGCCGAGATCGACTATACCCACAAGAAGCAGACCGGCGGTTCCGGTCAGTTCGCCCGCATCAAGCTGGTGCTGGAGCCGGGTGAGCCGGGTACGGGCTTCCAGTTCGAGAGCAAGGTTGTCGGCGGTTCGGTGCCGCGCGAATACATCCCCGGTGTCGAGAAGGGGTTGAAGTCCGTGGTCGAATCCGGCGTGCTTGCCGGCTTCCCGATCATCGACGTGCAGGCAACCCTGGTCGATGGCGCCAGCCA
>CAXBNO010000664.1:0-1860 GCA_963976775.1 uncultured Kordiimonadales bacterium | reverse complement strand
CGGGGCAGGCAAGTCGACGACCCTGCTGGCCATTTCCAGCGTCCTGACCCCGACCGCAGGCAGCATCACCTTCGATGGCACCCCCATTCATGGCACCCGACCGGAAGATGTGGCCCGCATGGGTATCTCCCAGGTGCCGGAGGGACGGCACATCTTCACGTCGCTTTCGGTGGAGGAGAACCTGCAGGTCGGCACGGCCACCCGCAGCGACAAGGCCGAGATGAAACGCGACCACGACCGGGTGATCGAGCCCTTTCCGATCCTGGGGGAGCGCCGCAAGCAGTCCGCAGGCAAGCTTTCCGGCGGGGAGCAGCAGATGCTGGCCATCGGTCGCGCACTGATGACCAACCCGCGTTTCATGACCATCGACGAACCGTCTCTCGGCCTCGCACCGAAGATCGTCGACAGGGTCTATGAGGTGCTGATCGACCTGCGCGAGAAGCGCGGGCTGACCTTGCTGATCGTCGAGCAGAGTTCGGAACGCGCGCTGAAGGCTGCGGATTCCCTTTACGTGTTGCGCAACGGCGCGATCCAGTTGGCAGGGAAGGCCGCCGACCTGCAGGACGGCAAGGAAGTCCACAAGGCCTATTTCGGCTTCTCTGATGATCATGAAGGGGAGGTGATGATCTGATGGCGTTCGCACTTCAGGTTCTGATGAATGCGCTCAGTCTCGGCAGCCTCTATGCCCTTGCCGCGCTTGGTATCGGGCTGCTGTTCGGGGTGCTGAAACTGATCAACTTCGCCCATGGCGACTTCATCACGGTGGGTGCCTATGCGCTGATCGTGCCGTCCGCAGCCACCCAGGCGACACTGCTGATCGGCGACTTCCATCCGCTGATCCTGATCCCCTGCATCGTCGTGGTCGTCGTCATCCTGGCGCTGATTGCGGAGTTCCTTGTCTTCCGGCCCCTGCGCAACGCCTCACCCGCGACCCTGATGATCGGATCCTTCGCGCTCGGCTTCGTCATCCAGAACATCCTGATCATGATCTATGGCGGCCGCCCGAAGGCGGTCGGCATCTGGTCGGACCTGAGTCTGGGCGTGGAACTGATGCCTGGCGTGGAGGTGCCGAAGCTGCAGTTGATCATCATCGGCGTGACGCTGGTGCTGATGGTGGTGCTGGTGCTGTTCCTGACCAGGACCAAATACGGCATTCACATGCGGGCTGCGGCGGAGGATTTCCGGATGGCACGGATGCTGGGGATCGAGGCCAATCGCGTGATCATGCTGGCGGTCGCGATCAGCGGTATGCTGGCCGCCGCCGTCTCCATGCTGTTCGTGGTGCAGACCGGCATCCTGGATTTCCGCATGGGTGTCTCGCTGATGCTGTTCGCCTTCATCGCCACGGTGATCGGGGGGATGGGCAGTCTGGTCGGGGCCGTGGTCGGCGGCTTTGCCGTCGGTGCGGTCAGTATCCTGCTGCAGACCTTCCTGCCGTCGGAGATGCGGGTGTTCCGGGACGTGTTCGTCTTCGCCATCGTGATCTTCATTCTTCTGGTCAGGCCGCAAGGTCTGGTCATGTCCCGTGCGTCCAGGGAGCGTGTCTGAGATGGAGCCGAAATCACCTCTGGGCCACATGGTCCGCGATATCTGGCCGCTGATCATCCTGTCCATCGGGCTGCTGCTGGTGGTCGCCGTCATCCAGGCCATGGGCGACCGCATCGTCAGCCAGTCCCTGACGGAGGGGCTGATCCGGCTGGTGGTCGTGATCGGCCTCTACATCTTCATCGGCAATTCCGGGCTGATCTCCTTCGGCCACATCGGCTTCATGATGATCGGTGCCTATGCCACGGCCTGGCAGACCATGGACCCGATGACCAAGGACATCTTCATTCCCGGCCTGCCGGCTTATCTGCTGGC
>CAXBNO010000663.1:0-1879 GCA_963976775.1 uncultured Kordiimonadales bacterium | reverse complement strand
TGAACCGTGCCGGAGGGAAATCCCGTGGCTGAACCGATCGCGTTTCACTTCGACTTCATCTCCCCCTACGCCTGGCCAGGCGCGGTGGGGATCGAGGCGCTGGCGGCGCAGCATGGCCGTACGGTCGACTGGCACCCGATGCTGCTGGGCGTCTCCGTCATGAAGACCATGGGCCTGCCGCCGCTGATGGATACACCGCTGAAGGGCGACTACATCCGCATGGACGTGCCCCGGATCTACCGGTTTCACGGGCTGGACTACCGCCCTGCCGTGCCGGATTTCGTGACCTCTCCCTTTGCGCCTGCGCGGCTGTTCTGCTGGATGCTGGTGCAGGACCGGGCGCGGGCCACGGATGCGGCGCGGGACATGCTGCGCGCCCACTGGTCGGAAGGAATTGATGTTTCACAGAAGGACAATGCCGTCGCCATTGCCGCCCGGCATGGCTTCGACAGGGATGCAGCCAGCGCCGCGCCTGATGATCCGGTGGTGAAGGAAATGCTGAAGGATGCCTGCAACCGCTCCGTCGCCGCAGGCGTCTTCGGCAGCCCGAGCTTCATCGTCGATGGAGAACTGTTCTGGGGCACCGACCGGCTGCCGCAGATCGCCTGGACACTGGAGCAGGCTTCAGCGTGAGGGCTGCGGCGGCCCGGCCACCGGCGCGATCTGCACCCGCTCCCGCCGTCGGCCCCAGTCGCCCGGCGGACCGCTGAACCGACCGGGCAGCGGCGTGCCGCACCAGACGCAGCCGCCGGTGTCGTCCAGGTGCCAGTCGGAAAGCTGATGCCAGTCGCGACCGATCAGCAGCCCGCCGCAGCCTGCGCACCAGGTGGACTGAGCCTGCTTGTGATGGATATTGCCGACATAGGCATGGCGCACCCCGGCCCTGAGCGCGATGTTGCGCGCCCGGAACAGGGTCTCCGCCGGTGTCCGTTCCTTGTCCAGCATCCGGAAGTCCGGGTGGAAGGCCGTGAAGTGCATCGGCACGTCCGGCCCCAGCCGCTCCACCACCCAGGCGGTCATGGCCTCCAGTTCCGCGTCCGAGTCGTTCTCACCGGGGATCAGCAGGGTGGTGATCTCCACCCAGACATCCGTTTCATGTACCAGATATTCCAGGGTTTCCTTCACCGGGCCGAGCTGTGAACCGGTGACACGGCGGTAGAAATCCTCGCTGAACGCCTTCAGGTCGACATTCGCCGCATCCATGTGGGCGTAGAACTCGGCGCGGGGTTCGGCGCAGATGTAGCCCGCCGTGACGGCCACGTTCCTCACGCCGACCTCGTGACAGGCGATGGCGGTATCGACGGCATATTCCAGAAAGATCACCGGGTCGTTGTAGGTATAGGCAACGGAGGTGCAGCCCAGCCGGACCGCGGTCTCCGCGAGTGCCGCAGGCGGGGCGGCGTCGGCCAGCGTGTCCATCTGGCGACTCTTCGACATGTCGTGATTCTGGCAGAAATGGCAGGTCAGGTTGCAGCCCGCCGTGCCGAACGACAGCACCGGCGTGCCGGGATGGAAATGGTTAAGCGGCTTCTTCTCTATGGGATCGATGCAGAACCCGGACGAGCGCCCGTAGGAGGTCAGCACGATCTCCTCACCCTGCCGCGCCCGCACGAAGCAAAGCCCCCGCTGCCCGTCATTCAGACGGCAATAGCGCGGACAGACCTCGCAGCGGATGCGCCCGTCATCCTGCTTCGAGAAATACCGCCCGGAAACCGTGCCGACATGGGTGTTCATGCCGCCATGGTGCCGCAAGTCGCGGCCCTTGTCACAGCAGCGTTCGGACGGCGGGCAGCAGCGGGTCGTCGGCGGGGGGCATGGGACAGGTTCCAAGATCAGCCGCCGTGGCCCAGGCCAGCCGCTGCCCCTCCTGCCCCGCCGG
>CAXBNO010000662.1:0-1888 GCA_963976775.1 uncultured Kordiimonadales bacterium | reverse complement strand
ACAACAGCATCCGCATACCCGGCACGCGGATTCGCGTCGGGCTGGATGGCCTGATCGGCCTCGTGCCCGGGATCGGCGACAGCCTGATGCTGCTCGCCGGTCTCTATGTCGTGCTGCGCGCCAGGATGCTCGGCGCGCCCATGTCGATCATCCTGCAGATGCTGGTCAATTTGGCGCTGGATTTCGTGGTCGGTTCGGTGCCGGTTCTCGGTGACCTCTTCGACATCGCCTTCAAGGCCAATATCCGCAATGTCGACCTGCTGCGCGACTGGTTGAGCCGCTGAGTCCCATGGCACCTCAGACCAGCAGACCCGGCCTCCTGTCCGCCGGCCCCTTCCGGGGCTCCGACTTCTGCCGCAGTACATAGTCCAGACGCGCCAGGGCGTTCCGGCGCAGTTCCGCTTCGCTGGCCGTTGCCGGACCAACAATGCAGATCTCCGTTCCTGTTGCGACATCGATGGCGCAGGCGCGGACGCTGCCGTTGATCGCCACATATTCCAGCAGTACCTCGCGGGCACCGTGAGAGCTCACCGGTCCAACCTTCCCGTCTCCAACTGACATTGAATGATATTGCCACGCGCTTCTTAACTGATCGTCAATGCGTCACATGCACAATTTTTGATCAACCTGTTTCAGGAATCCGAAGATGAACACCGTCAGTGATACCCAGCTTGCGCCCGATGCGCCACTGCCCCTGGACGCGCGTCTGAAGCTGGAATTCCGACCGGAGGCACTGCAGTCGGAACCGCTTCGGCGCCTGTACGCCGACTGGTTCACGCTTTGGACCGGCGACCGCATTCCGGAATACAGCACGTTCGACATCTGCGATTTCCGCTACATTGTCGGGTCGCTGAACATGATGGAAGTCGAGCGTGATCCATGGCGTTTCCGCTATCGGGTGCACGCGAGCCGCGCGGCCCTGAATGTCGGCAAGGACATGACCGGCCTGTATGCCGAAGACTACCCGTCAGAGGCCTATCGCAAGGATATTCAGCAGTTCCTTGTACACGCCGCACAGCGCGATGTGCCAACGATCGACATCACGAAGAACGTGCCGATCTTTCGTCGTCTCATGCGCTTCGAATCAGTCGCCGTACCGTTCGGCGATGCAAGTGGTTGCGTGACCCATCTTGCAGTAGGGATTTCCTCGAGTCATCCTGACCAGCCTGCCTGACCATCAGACAGAAGAGTTCCCTTGCTCGCACGCAGACCCAGGCACTGGACGAAGTCCTGAAATCGCAGCAGTTGAGGCGCGCCCACGCGGACTGGTGTCGGCTCAGGACCGGTCCCGGCGTATCCGACTGTCGCCGTTTCGAAATCTGCGGACTGGGGACCGGCCTGCCGCGTCAGGCCTTCGCGGCGACAGCCTCCACCTCGACCTTCAGCTCCGGATGGATCAGGGCATCGACGACGACCAGGGTCGATGCCGGCATTGCATCTCCCATGACCGCATCCCGTCCCGCCCGGAACTTCGGCACGTCCGCCGCGTCTGTCAGGTAGCTGTTCAGGCGGACAATATCGCCTGCGCCCATCCCGGCCTCTGCCAGCACCGCCAGGACATTCTGGAAGGCGCGGCGGGTCTGGGCCTCAATCCCGTCCTCGATCCTGCCGTCAGGACTCCAGCCGACCTGGCCGGAGACATAGACCCAGCGGGCATTCGGTGCGACTTCGATACCGTGGCTGTAGCGGCTGCCCGGCCTGGCAATGGTGTCGGGGACAATGGACTTGTTGGGCATGTTCGGACCTCCCTGTGTGCTGACCTGTCACTGCTGCAGGCCATGATAGGCGTAGAACTTGTCGATGCGCGGGAAATCGGGCCATTCCGCCACCACCTCTCCGGCACGGGCGAGCTTGTCAAACGGCCCCACAGCCTCCAGCACCTTCGGAT
>CAXBNO010000661.1:0-1892 GCA_963976775.1 uncultured Kordiimonadales bacterium | reverse complement strand
CGCGTGCGAGGGCGATGCGCTGGCGTTCACCACCTGAGAGCCTGACACCATTGTCGCCGACCACCGTGTCGAGTCCGTCCCGAAGCCCGTTCACGAATCCAGCAGACGCCTGCTCCAACGCGGAGAGCAGCTCCAACTCGGTTGCCGAGGCATTTCCGAACAGCAGATTCGTCCGGATCGTGTCGTGAAACAGGAACGTATCCTGTGGCACGTAGGCAACATTTCGCCGCCAATTCACTCGGCTGGTGCTGTCCACTGCCACACCATCAATTGTCATGCTGCCCTCATCCGGGGCGATCAGGCCCATCAGGATGTCGGCGAGGGTACTCTTCCCCGCACCGGAGGGACCGGTGATCGCTGTGGTGGTTCGCGCGGGCAGTCTGAGGTTGATTCCGTGCAGGGCCGGACGGTCTCGCCGGGCGTAGGTCAGGGACACATCCTTCAGATCTATCCCTTTGACGACAGGCCATTCAGCAGGCGTATCGTTCGCAACCGCCTCTGCATGCTCGCCACTCTCCGCGATGAAGCGATCAATGGCCTCCAGCGCCGGTTCAGCATTCAGCCAGCGATGCAGGAACTGCTGGGCGGAGAGCAGCAGGGGCATCAGGCGGGCGAACAGGAATGTCAGCGCCAACAGCTCGGCCAGCGGCAGTGACAGCCAGGTCAGACCGACAAGGACATAGAGCGCAAGCAGGGCCGCCCCGATCACCTGCTGCAGGTTCCGCATCAGGCTGGTCTCGATCCCGAACCTGAGCTGGTTACGCCGGACACGGGCGACCGTCCGGACCAGCAGGTCGATGTGCCGTGCCTCGCTGCCCAGGATCTTGGTCAGTTTCAGGCCGCCGAAGGACTGCTGGACGTTGGCCATCAGGTCGCGGTTCGCGTCGACCTGCTGCGATCCAAGCCGCAATGCGCTCGCCCGGATGCGCCGCATTGCGACATAGCCAACGGCCGCCGCAAACAGGACCAGCCCGGCCATCGCAGGGGCGAAGATGAAGGCGGCGGCGAGATAGGCAAGGGATGTGGCGAGCGTGGTGAGCAGCGTCAGGCCCGCACTCAGTCCGTTACCGACCCGGTTCACTTCCCCCAGCACAAGGGTCATGTGGTCGGTGCGCGTCTGTTCGGTGATCCAGCGCCAGTCGGCCCGGAGCAGTCTGGTGATACAGACTTCGCGCAGGTGATCGACGACCTGATGCTGCAACAGCAGCCCTGCGCGGTCCTTGGCAAACTGGAGCCCGCTGCGCACGGCGATGAGCGCGACAAAGACCGCAAGAAAGCCGGCAGGTGTCGGGGGAATGCTGAAGGCCGCAAGTATCTCGAGAAGCTGCCGGACGATGGCATTCTCTGCCTCCCCGCCGGTCAGGGAGGAAAGCAGCGGTACCAGCAATATGAAACCGATGCCTTCCGTGAGGCTTCCGGCAAGCAGCAACAGGGCCAGCACAATGACCTGCCCGCGCGGTGCGCGACGCAGTAATTGCAGAAGCCGCTGCAGGTGTATCATTGATGGCTTTCCCGTGGTGCCGTCTGGCCGACAAACATGCGCACCACGCGATAGCGTCCGAAGCTGGCACCGCCACTGACCGGAACCGGCCCGGCCATCACCCAGGCATGCGCATCCATGCCCTTCGGTTCCTCCGACCGGGCGAGGCCGAAGGAGATCGCGTGCGGCACGCGGTGGAGGCTCAGCAGGGTACGTGCCGCAAGCGCCTTCGGGTAGCAGTTGGCGGTCCATGGACAATATTTCGCGGCAATGCTGATGGTGCTGCGGATATCGCGGGCGCGTCTGATCTGGGCCGGGCTCGCCAGGGGTATCCAGTTCTCGACCCCCAGATCATCTCCGTAGAAAGGGGCCATGTGCTTCAGGGGCAGGGTCAGGATCAGCGCCCGATAGA
>CAXBNO010000660.1:0-1892 GCA_963976775.1 uncultured Kordiimonadales bacterium | reverse complement strand
CGTCCGGCATCGCCAACTGGGCGACGGACCGGGGCAACCGGATCACCCGCCCGATCCTGGAAGACATTGCCGATGTGGACCGGAACGCGGAACTGCCGAAGTTCCATGCGAAGAGCTTCACGGCCCACGCTGCCCATCCGCCTGCCCGCAATGCGGAGGCACCGGCGGCGGCGCGCAAGGCGGTGCTCTATGCCACCTGCTTCGTGAACTACAACAATCCCGGCATTGGCATCGCCACCCAGGCCATCCTGGCCGCAAATGGTGTCGAGACGGAGGTCGTCTATCCTGAATGCTGCGGCATGCCGCAGCTGGAACAGGGCGATCTGGATGACGTGGCGCGGCGTGCGAAGAACGTGGCGCTGGCGATGAAGCCCTGGATCGAGGATGGCTATGATATCATCGGTCTGGTGCCCTCCTGCGCGCTGATGCTGAAGTTCGAATGGCCGCTGCTGCTGCCCGACGACCCGGACGTTGCGCGCCTGTCGAAGGCGACGAAGGACGTCGCCGAATATATCGTCGATATTGCCCGCAACGAGGGGCTGGTGGCGGAACCGAAGCCGCTGGATGGTGGCGTCAGCCTGCATCTGGCCTGTCATGCCCGCGCCCAGAACATGGGTCAGAAGGCGGCGGAGATGCTGCGGCTGATCCCGGAAATGGACCTGAAGATCATCGAGCGCTGTTCCGGCCATGGCGGCAGCTGGGGCATCAAGAAGGACAATTTCGAGACCGCCCTGAAGGTGGGCAAGAACGCGGCCCGCGCCGCAGGGCGGGAGGACAAGGCCCACGTTGCGTCCGAATGCCCGCTGGCCGGGGTTCACATGCTGCAGGGCATGGAACGGCTGAACGCCGAGAACCCGGACACCTTCAAGGCACCGCCGTCGGTCGCCAGCCATCCGGTCGAACTGTTCGCGAGGGCCTGTGGCCTGCTGTGAACAGCGCGCCGAACCCGAACGCCTGCCAGACCAGTAGAAGTGAGAGAGTACCATGATCGAACGCCATACATCGCTGAAGGCCGAGCACATCATGCCCCCCGCCCGCTTCGATGCGGAGCGTACGGCACTGCAAGCTGAGCTGCGGACCCACAAGCAGCATCGCCGTATCGATGTCGGCCCCTTCGCCTCCGTCTTCTTCGAGAGCTATTTCACCATGTGGTGGCAGGTGCAGGAGATGCTGCGGGTCGAGGGCGGTGGTGCCGAGCAGCTGGTGGATGAACTGGAGGCCTATGCGCCGCTGGTCCCCTCCGGTCGCACGCTGACGGCTACCATGATGCTGCAGATCGAGGATCCGGTACGTCGTCACCGGGAGCTTTCGCGGCTCGGCGGAATCGAGCATGAGGTTGCACTGGTCATCGATGGTGAAGCGGTGAAGGGCGAAGCCGACGATGACCTGGACCGGACCAACGCCGACGGCAAGGCCTCCTCAGTGCATTTCTTCGTCTTCAGCCTGTCCGATGCGCAGGCCGCCAGCCTGAAGGACGGCTCCGCAGAGGTGCAGCTGAAGATCAGCCACCCGAACTACAACCACATGGCCGGCCTGACCGCCGATCAGATCGCATCGCTTGCCGGGGATCTGGTCTGAGCGCCTGACGCGGCTTCGCGGGAAAGATCCACGGCGGACATGCGGGCACGCGCCGCAGAGAGGATTCGCACGGGCGACCGGACCATCCGGAGACCTGACAGCGGCACCTGTCTGCGCCCCGTTTCCGGTGGGCAGACAGGTGTACCCGAATCATTCGGAGGCGCGGCCTATGCCAGTGCCTCCTGGATGCGTTTCAACAGGGCGTTGCGGTCGGCGCGGGCCTCCAGGGCCTCGTCCATCGTGACCTTGACGAACTGCGTCGGCGTGTGCGGCTGCATCTGGCCGATCAGGTCCATGTCGGCGGAGATCACCGT
>CAXBNO010000659.1:0-1902 GCA_963976775.1 uncultured Kordiimonadales bacterium | reverse complement strand
AATCGGCAAGGGTCGTCTCACCGATGTAGTCGGACCAGTTGTAGAAGTTCAGCTCGCCGTCAGCCATCGCGGCGGCGGGCAGAAGGGCGGCAGCAGCCACCAGGGAGATCAGGGAACGTCGCACAGCAGGTGGCTCCTCGACAGGACATGAAACATGTCTGCGATTCGTACTCCGGTGCCGGGATGCTGGCAATGGCTGGCTGTAAGCGTGGCTGCGGAAATCCGCACGCTACGACGATCCGGCCACCGCAGGCGTGACGCCCACTCTCACCTCAGTTCGGACAGCACCGCCGGATCGCGCACGGCGCCATGAGCGGCGGAGCGGGTGAGGGCGGCGTAGGCCTGCAGGGCACGGGAGACCTTGCGGTCGCGACCGACAGCCTGCCAGCCGCCGTCGCCACGGTTGTTCATGGCATTGCGACGGGCGGCGAGGGTTTCATCGTCCACCAGAAGCTCGATGCTGCGGGCAGGAATGTCGATGCGGATGCGGTCACCGCTCTCCACCAGCCCGATGGTGCCTTTCTCTGCCGCCTCCGGTGAGGCATGGCCGATGGACAGGCCGGAGGTGGCACCGGAGAAGCGTCCGTCGGTCAGCAATGCGCAGGTCGTTGCCAGCCCCATCGCCTTCAGCATCGATGTGGGCATCAGCATTTCCTGCATGCCGGGACCGCCGCGCGGACCTTCATAGATGATGACGACCACATCGCCCTCGACGACCTCACCGCCCATGATCCCGGCAGAGGCGGCGTTTTCCGAATGAAAGACCTTGGCGGGGCCTTCGAATTTCAGGATCGACGGATCGACACCGGCGGTCTTCACGATGCAACCGTCCAGGGCCAGGTTGCCGCTCAGCACGGCCAGGCCGCCATCCTGCGAATAGGCATGCTCCACATCGCGGATGCAGCCCCCCGCCCGGTCGGTGTCGAGGGTCTCGTAATAGCTGTCCTGTCCGAACGCCTCCAGCATGCGGCGGCGGCCAGGTGCGGCACGGTAGAAGTGGCGGATCACCTCATCCTTCGTGACACGCACGTCATAGAGCGCCAGCTTCTCCGCCAGCGTCAGGCCCAGTACATCGGTGGTGGAAGTGTCGAGTAGCCCGCCACGCGCCATCTCCCCCAGGATCGCCATGATGCCGCCCGCCCGATGCACGTCCTCCATGTGGTATTCAGGGACAGAGGGCGAGACCTTGCACAGGTTCGGCACCTTGCGCGACAGGCGGTCGATGTCCTCCATCGTGAAGGGGATCTCGCCTTCAAACGCGGCGGCAAGCAGATGCAGCACCGTGTTGGTCGAACCCCCCATGGCGATGTCGAGCGACATGGCATTCTCGAAAGATGTCCGGTTGGCGATGGACCGCGGCAGCACATCCATGTCGCCGAGTTCGTAGTGCCGGCGGGTCAGTTCGACGATCTGTCGCCCGGCCTTCTCGAACAGGCCGCGCCGCAGCGCGTGGGTGGCGAGAATGCTGCCGTTGCCGGGCAGGCCGAGACCCAGGGCCTCCACCAGGCAATTCATCGAATTGGCGGTGAACATGCCCGCACATGATCCGCAGGTCGGGCAGGCGATGTCCTCGATGGCCTGGACATGTTCGTCGGGCATGTTCGGATTGTTGCCCGCGACCAGTGCATCCACGGCATCGACGATCTGCTCCCGCCCTGCGATGACCGCCTTGCCGGCCTCCATCGGGCCGCCGGACACGAAGATCGTGGGGATGTTCAGACGCATGGCGGCCATCAGCATGCCGGGGGTGATCTTGTCGCAATTGGAGATGCAGACCAGCGCGTCGGCACAGTGGGCATTGACCATGTATTCGATGCCGTCGGCGATCAGTTCTCGGCTCGGAAGGCTGTAGAGCATGCCTTCATGCCCCATCGCGATGCCGTCATCGACGGCGATGGTGTT
>CAXBNO010000658.1:0-1912 GCA_963976775.1 uncultured Kordiimonadales bacterium | reverse complement strand
TGATGCGCCCCGGTGTGGAGGCATTCAAGACGGCCCATGAAGCGGTTGAAACAACGGCGCTGGCTGACGGCGCGACGGCTGTCATCGGCACGCCCGACGATCTGGTGAAGCGCATTCGTGACCTGGTGCAACTGACCGGCGGCATCGGTGCCGTCATCGGCTTCGTCCATGACTGGGCGAGCCGGGCGAACACGTCGAAGAGCTGGGATCTGGTGGCGCGCTATGTCATCCCCGAAGTGAATGGTCTGCTGGATGCCTATCGTGAATCCCGCCAGTTCGTTGTCGAGAACCGGGAAACCTTCGAGCAGGCGCAGAAGGCCATTCTGAGCAAGATCATGGCAAATCCGCGCGCGGCGGAGGCCCTGAAGGAAGGCGGCGTCAATGCGCCCTCCATCGGCCCGCATGCCGGGCCGGACCTGAAGAAGGAAGCCGGATGAGCGAACAGTACGACCGTCTGGACAGCATCGAGGCGCTGGAAGCCCACTATGGATTGCCCGTCCAGGGAGCCCTGGACAAGGAACTGGGGCATATATCCGATCTCTATCGCCAGTTCATCGAACGGTCGCCGTTCGTGGTGCTGGCGACGTCGGGGCCGGAAGGGCTGGATTGCTCGCCACGTGGTGATCCACCCGGCTTTGTCCGTGTCGTGGACAAGCGGCGGGTATTGCTGCCGGACCGGCGCGGCAACAACCGGATCGACAGTCTGCGCAACATCGTGCGCGACCCGCGGGCCTCGCTGCTGTTCATGATCCCCGGGATCGGGGAGACCCTGCGGATCAACGGCCACGCCGAGCTGCTGTCGGATCACGACCTCTGCAAGTCCTTCGCGATGGGGGACAAGGTTCCGCGGTGCGTGATCTCGGTGCAGGTTGATCGCATCTATTACCAGTGCCAGAAGGCGCTGCACCGGTCACGGCTATGGGACCCGGAAGGGTTTGCCACCAGGGGGGAGGTGCCCACTGCCGGTGAGATGCTGAAGGCGACGCTGGGCGGCGACTTCGATGCGGAGCATTATGACAGGAACTATCCGGAACATATGGCCGAGACGATCTACTGACCCTGGGGAGGGACTGCGATGGGACTGCCGGAGCATATCTTGTACGAGGTGGCCGACGGTCGCGCGCGGATCACGCTGAACAGGCCGGAGAAGCGCAACGCGCTCTCGGTCGATCTGCTGCGGGAACTGAATGAAGCGCTCTGGGAAGCCGACAATGACAAGGCTGTCCACAGTGTCATCCTGCGCGGTGCGGGATCCTGTTTCTCTGCCGGCTATGACCTGACGCCGGGCGTCAACAGCACCCAGACCAGCGGCAGCGGGGACCGCAACTATCGCGACGGTGGCATCTATGCCGACCCGACAATCGATGATGACATCTGGCGGCTGGAGTACGGCCAGCGCCTGCGCATGGCGCTGTTCGACATGCACAAGCCGGTGATCGCGCAGGTGCATGGTCATTGCCTGGCGGGCGGAACCGATGTTGCGCTGCTGTGCGACATGGTGATCGCGGCGGATGATGCGGTGATCGGTTTTCCCCCCGCGCGTGACCTGGGCTCGTTGCCGAACCAGATGTGGCTCTACAACTGTGGACCACAGTGGGCCAAACGTCTGCTTCTGACCGGTGACACGGTGACGGGGGAGGAAGCGGCCCTGATCGGGCTGGTGCTGAAGTCGGTGCCGGGGGACCTGCTGGAGGCAGAGGTCGAGGGACTGGCCAGTCGCATGGCCGGGATCGATCCGGATCTGCTGGCAGCGAACAAGCGGATCGTCAACCTGGGTATCGAACTGATGGGTGGCCGTACCCTGCAGCGGATCTCCGCCGAGAATGACGCACGGGCGCATCTGGCCCCCGGAACGCAGAAATTCCGGCAGGTTGCCCGGTCGGAAGGGCTCAAGGCAGCGCTGCAGACACGG
>CAXBNO010000657.1:0-1920 GCA_963976775.1 uncultured Kordiimonadales bacterium | reverse complement strand
GTAACCTGGATGACCTATGTCATGGTCGCCGCCGGGCTGGCGATCATCTACCTGCTGCCGCGCCTGACCCGCATCGTGCCCTCCCCGCTTGTCTGCATCGTGGCGCTGACCGCCGCGACGCTGACCTTCGACATGGACCTGCGCACCGTCGGCGACATCGGCGAACTGCCCTCCACCCTGCCGGTCTTCCTGCTGCCCGACATTCCGCTGACGCTGGAAACCCTGCTGATCATCCTGCCCTATTCGGCAGCGGTGGCGACCGTCGGTCTGCTGGAGTCGCTGATGACCGCTTCCATCGTCGATGAACTGACCGACACCAGCAGCAACCGCAACCGCGAATGCATCGGCCAGGGCCTGGCCAATACCGCCACCGGTTTCATCGGCGGCATGGCGGGCTGCGCCATGATCGGCCAGTCGATCATCAACGTGAAATCCGGCGGTGTCTTCCTGCTGATCCTGGTGGTGGTACTGGGCGACTGGGTCAGCATCATTCCCATGGCGGCGCTGGTCGCGATCATGATCATGGTCTCCATCGGCACCTTCAGCTGGACCTCGCTGAAGAACCTGCGGGAGCATCCCGGATCCTCCTCCATCGTCATGCTGGCCACCGTCATCACCGTGGTCCTCACCCACAACCTGGCCATCGGCGTGCTGATCGGCGTGCTGCTGTCGGGCATCTTCTTCGCCTGGAAGATCGCGCAGATCTTCCGTGTCACCTCCACCCTGTCGGAGGACGGGACCCACCGGACCTATCTGATCCAGGGACAGTTGTTCTTCGCCTCCGTCGATGACTTCAGCGCATCGTTCGATTTCAAGGAGGCGCTGGACAAAGTCACCATCGACGTCAGCCGCGCCCACATCTGGGACATCTCGGCGGTTGCCGCGCTGGACATGGCGGTGCTGAAGTTCCGGCGCGAAGGGGCGGAGACCGACCTCATCGGCCTCAACCGGGCCAGCGAGACCATCGTCGACCGGCTGGGCATCCACGACAAGCCTGACGCCCTCGACCGCCTGATGGGGCACTGACGCCGGGTCAGCCCGCCTCCGGTTCGGCGGCGGGCTCCGCGCCATCTGCCGTCTGCCGGTCCACCACGACGCAGGCCACCATGTCACCCGTGACATTGACCACCGTGCGGCACATGTCGAGCAGCCGGTCCACGCCCAGGATGATCGCCACCCCGGCAGCCGGAATACCGACGCTGGAGAGGATCGTGGCCAGGATGACAATCCCTACCCCCGGCGTGCCCGGCGAGCCAATGGTCGCGCCGGTCGCCATGACCACGACGAGGACGATGCCCCCGATCCCCAGGTCGATGCCGAAGATCTGCGCCAGGAAGATCGTCGCGACACCCTGATAGAGCGCCGTGCCCGCCATGTTGATCGTGGTGCCCAGCGGCACGACGAAGCGGGCTACTTCGCTGCGGACCTTCAGACGGTTCTCCACCGTGGTCAGGGTCAGGGGCATGACGGCGGCAGAGCTGGAGGTGGAGAAGGCCAGCAGCAGGACATCGCGCACATCGCGCAAGAACCCGACGGGGCCACGCCGCGTCTGCAGCCAGACCACCAGCAGGTAGAGGCACAGCAGCAGGAACAGCCCCAGCAGCACGGTCACCACATACATGCCCGTGCCCAGCAGTGCCGACAGGCCAATGCGCGACGTGATGTTGGCCAGCAGGCCGAAGACGGCCAGCGGCGCGAACCGCAGCACCCAGCTAACGATCACCATGCAGACCGCCTGCACGGAGGCGAGCAGTTCCAGCAACGGCAGGCGTTGTTCCTGCGGTGTCATCACCAGCGCGATGCCGAGGATCGCCGAGGCGATGACGATCTGCAGCATGTTGCCGCTGACGAAGGTACTGAGCGGGTCGGTGGGGAACAGGCCGACGATCATGTCGGGTATCTGGTCGACTCGCGGCGGGG
>CAXBNO010000656.1:0-1923 GCA_963976775.1 uncultured Kordiimonadales bacterium | reverse complement strand
AGAACTGACGATATGCCCGCCCTGGCCCATCAGCGTTGCGATGGCCACATGCAGGGCGGCCTGGCCGGAGGCGGTGCAGACAGCGCCGACCCCACCCTCCAGCGCGGCCAGCCGTTCCTCCAGCACCGCGACGGTCGGATTGGAGATTCGGGAATAGATGTGGCCCGGCGTTTCCATGTTGAACAGGGCGGCCGCATGATCCGTATCCTGAAAGACGTAGGACGTGGTCATGTGAATCGGTACGGCGCGCGCGCCGGTGACCGGATCCGGATGCTGTCCGGCATGAAGGCCAAGTGTGTCGAATTTCGGATACTTGGGTTTCACGGTGGCTGTCCTCCTTCAGCAGCGCGGTCGTGTGACGGCTGCATGATCCGGGCGGTGCGGCGCTTCAGGCCGCATCAGTGCTGATCTTCAGGCACCCAGTCTTGGGCCTGAACCAGACCGGCGCAAAGAAAAAACCGCGCCCGTTGCCGGTCGCGGCTTTTTCGAGAAACTTAACTGTCCCCTCAAGGCGTTGATCGCCCTGTTATTACGCGCCAGTCCCTGTCAACTCGGCTCCGCAAGCAGGATTAGGCCAAGGTTGGCGAAAGGAGTCAAGCAAGCGCATTGGCACTGAAACACAAAATCGATGCTGCGGCGCAGCAATCCGGAAGACCAGTGCAGACCGAGAGGTCGCCCCCGGGGAGGGGAATTCGGGGGCGACCAGTTCGGACAGGGAGGTTGAGGGGAGAACTGTTCCTGCTCAGGCTTCCCAACATATCGGTCGGACGTTAACCATTCCCTAATGCTGCGGGAAAAAAACCGGAAATCTTCTAGCGGTTGAACACGGCATCAGCGGCATTGCGCACGCTGTGCTTCTTCTCGATCGCGGCACGCAGGGTCGTGATCTCCGCCTCCAGCCCGGCGATTCGTTCCTGCAGTTCCTCGATCGAGACATCGTCCAGATCGCGGGACTGGAAATATTTCTCCCGCGCGCGTTCCTCGTCTTCCATTGTTGCCTCCGCTTGCCACTCCGGGGCAGCAAGCATAGATCAGGTGCAGGTTGATCGACAGAGGGACGCTGGCATGAATGACCGGGCGTCTTCGTGGCAAAAGGTGAGGAAACAGGACATGAGCGAGACACTGCCGACCGAAATGACGGTGATTGGCCTGGATGGTTTCGGCGCGCCAGAGGTGCTGAAGCCCATGAAACGCCCCGTTCCCGCACCAGGTCATGACGAGGTGCTGATCAGGGTGGAGGCGGCGGGCGTGAACCGTCCCGACGTCATGCAGCGGACGGGCGGCTATCCGCCGCCGCCGGGCGCGCCGGACTATCCGGGGCTGGAGGTCGCGGGCACCGTGGCTGCGAAGGGGGACGGCGTGCATCTGTTCAATGTGGGTGACCGCGTCATGGCGCTGGTCGCCGGTGGTGGCTACGCCGAATATTGCATCGCGCCGGAGGGGCAGTGCCTGAATGTCCCGGCCAGCCTGGACATGGTCCATGCCGCAGCCGTGCCCGAGACCTATTTCACCGTCTGGACGAACATGTTCGAGCGCGGAAAGCTGCAGGGCGGCGAGAGTGTCCTGATCCATGGCGGGTCCAGCGGTATCGGCACCACGGCAATCCAGCTTGCGAAGGCCTTCGGGGCGCGGGTCTTCGTCACCGCCGGATCGGCGGAAAAGTGCGCGGCCTGTGTCGACCTGGGCGCGGAGCGTGCGATCAACTACCGGGAGGAGGACTTCGCGGAAGTGATTGCGGAACTCACCGGTGGGGAAGGGGTCAATCTGGTTCTCGACATGGTTGGCGGTGCCGACTACTTCGCGCGCAACGTGAAGTCGCTGGCCGTTGAGGGACGGCTGGTGCAGATCGCCGTCCAGCAGGGACCGAAGGTCGAACTGAACCTGCTGCAGGTGATGCAGAAGCGGTTGCACATTTCCGGTTCG
>CAXBNO010000655.1:0-1934 GCA_963976775.1 uncultured Kordiimonadales bacterium | reverse complement strand
GGCCAGAAACCGCGTGCCGTCCGCCAGATCGACGTCGGTGCTGCGGTGCATCCGCCCACCGTCGAACAGGATCGTTTCCTGCGGCAGCCATTCCGCCCGCGCGTCCTTCGACACCATCAGCCGGTTGCGCACCCGCGCATCGCCACCGGAACTTCGGTAGACCCGCTCCGCCGCCTGGGTGCTGACACAGGCGACCGCGGAGCCATGCCAGGTCACGTCGGTCGACACATCATCGCCGCCGGTCAGACCGCCCGCAGTATTGATCAGCACTGCCGTCTTCGGGTCACCGGCATAGCAGTTGGGCAGGCGGGCCTTCATGCAGCCCTGTTGATGGAGGTCGGCCAGCGCCGTCCGCGTGCCCACCCCCAGGAAGGCAATACGGGCCACGCCGACCGACCGGGGCGGACCGGCGCGGCCTGCCGTGGGCGCCGGTTCGACCGTCTCAGACCGTGAGATGGGCTCTGACATCATCCTCGTTCATCTCATCAGCCTTGCCGGAGAGCACGATTTCGCCCCGATCCATGACATGGAACGTGTCGGCGAGCTCCTTTGCAAACTCGAAATACTGCTCGACCAGCAGAATCGCCATGTCACCCCGGTCCCGCAGCAGGCTGATGACCCGCCCGATGTCCTGGATGATCGACGGCTGGATGCCTTCCGTGGGTTCGTCCAGCAGCAGCACGCGGGGCCGGGTGACCAGCGCCCGGGCGATGGCAAGCTGTTGCTGCTGGCCACCCGAGAGGTCACCGCCGCGCCGCCCCAGCATGTCCTTCAGCACCGGAAACAGGTCGAACAGTTCCTCCGACACATGCCGCTCCGAAGTCTTCAGGCAGGCGTAGCCGGTTTCCAGATTTTCCCGCACGGTCAGCAGCGGGAAGATCTCCCGCCCCTGCGGCACGAAGGCAATGCCTTCCCGCGCCCGCTCGAACGGTCGCATCCGGTCAATTGGCTTGCCGTCCAGCGTTATGTTGCCGGACATGATGCCCTGCTGTCCGACGATGGCACGCAGTGTGGAGGTCTTGCCGACACCGTTGCGGCCCATCAGACAGGTGACCTTGCCCGGCTCCGCAGTGAGTGAAACACCCCACAGTGCCTGGGAGGCACCATAGGAAAGGTTGATTTCGTTCACGTCCAGCATGGTTCAGCGCCCCAGATAGACTTCGATGACGCGCTTGTCGGCACTGACCGCATCCAGCGACCCCTCCGCCAGGACGGAGCCTTCATGCAGCACCGTCACCTTGACGCCCAGGTCACGGACGAAGGTCATGTCATGTTCGACAACCACCACGGAATGGCTCTCCGCGATTTCCTTCAGCAGGCGCGCGGTTTCAGCGGTCTCGTCATCGGTCATGCCCGCCGCCGGTTCGTCCACCAGCAGCAGCTTCGGGTCCTGCGCCAGCAGCATGCCGATCTCCAGCCACTGCTTCTGCCCGTGACTGAGCGATCCGGCGATCTCGTTGGCATGATCTCCCAGGCGGGTGATCCCGAGGATCTCGTCGATCCGCCTGCCGGCGTCGTTCGAAAGCATCCAGAGCAGGCTTGAACGCACCGAACGGTCCGCCTTCAGCGCCAGTTCGAGATTGTCATGTACGGTCTGGGTCTCGAAGACTGTCGGCTTCTGGAACTTGCGACCGATCCCGAGTTCGGCGATTGCCGCCTCGTCATGCCTGGTGAGGTCGACGCTGCCTTCGAAGACCACCTGGCCGGTGTCGGGCCGGGTCTTGCCGGTGATGATATCCATCATCGTCGTCTTGCCGGCCCCGTTGGGGCCGATGATCGCGCGCATCTCACCGGCATCGAGCACAAGCGACAGGTCGTTCAGCGCACGAAAGCCGTCAAAGGAGACGTTGACGCCATCCAGATAGAGGATGCTGTCGGCCATGGAGGTATTCACGGACGGGTTCATGACCGGCCCTCCAGCGCGCGCGCGTCCC
>CAXBNO010000654.1:0-1941 GCA_963976775.1 uncultured Kordiimonadales bacterium | reverse complement strand
TGTCGTAACCGGTCGGCCAGGCATCACCGCGCAGCACGCTGGCACCGCGGCGCGGACGCTGCTGCAGCCCCAGGGCCTCCACCAGGCCGGAGAACACCAGCGCCCGGATCGACTGCAGCACCCGCTCGTCACCGACGCAGCCGTCCTTCAGGCTGGCGCACTGGCTGTCATGCCCCGCCGCCACCCGCGCGATGTCGACAGTCACCGCGGCACCGGTGACCCTGCCGTCAGAGACCTGGCGCGTTGTCCGCCGCTCCGGCCCCCTGCCATCAAACTCGAAGTCATAGGTGATCGCGGCCTCGGCACGGTTCTCCGTCCGGAAGAAATCCAGTCCCGTGATCGCCGCGAAGTACCTCAGCGAACGATCCACTTCGGTAACGACCGGATAGGTCGCGACCTCGCCCCCCTCCGTCACCACCCGCTCCGGCAACCACAGCACCACAGGCCCGGAGAACGGCACCGCCTCCACCAGATCACCGGCGGGTCCGGTCAGGACTGTGGCCTCGAAGAAGCTCATCAGCCGCTCGTCATTGGGAAAACGGGTCCGCCGGTTCCAGTCGTAGAGCATCATGACGATGGACAGGATGATCACCGCGATCAGCCCCACCATGAAGCGTTTGCGGCGTGGCCAGTATTTCGGATTGATCACCATGTCACTCCCGGATGCGAATGCGCCGACAATCGCAAGACCACCGCTTGACGGCAAGCCATTCGAGGCGATAGAAGACGCCACCTGAGCTTGGTCACGCCCCGTTCGTCTAGTGGCCCAGGACGCTGGCCTCTCACGCCGGAAACAGGGGTTCGATTCCCCTACGGGGTACCAATCTGCCGCCCGCGACTTTCCGTCGCCGGATCAGGCCACCATTTCTTCCAGTACGATCAACGACTTCAGCGTCCCGTCCGCAGGACATGCGCGTGCCCTGCATCATAAAGTGCCGAGTCACGAAAGCTGCTGGCGCCCAGCGCCGGGCCGACCAGGATCAGGGCGGTGCGGGTGATCTTGGCGTCGCGGGCCTTCTGGCGGATGGTGCTGAGCGTGCCGTGGATGAACTGCTCGTCCGGCCAGCCGACGCGATAGGCGATGATCGCCGGGCAGTCCGCGCCGTAGAGCGGGATCAGGCGGTTCTCGATCTCGCGGATGTTGCGGACCGACAGGTGGATGGCCAGGGTCGCGCCGGTCCTGCCGATGGTCTCCAGATCCTCCCCCGGCGGCATGGCGGAGGCCTTCATGCTGGTGCGCGTCAGCACCACGGTCTGCGCCACCTCCGGCACCGTCAGTTCCAGCTTCAGCGCGGCGGCGGCGGCGGCAAAGGCCGGAACGCCCGGTACCACGTCATAGGCAATGCCCAGCGCGTCGAGACGGCGCATCTGCTCGGCGGTCGCACCGTAGAGCGAGGGATCGCCCGAATGCACCCGGGCGACGTCATGGCCCTTCTCGTGCGCGGTCGCGATCTCGGCGATGATCTGGTCCAGATGCAGCGGCGCGGTATCAACCACGTGCGCGCCCTCCGGTGCGGCGGCGACAATCGCCTCCGGCACCAGCGACCCGGCATACAGACAGACAGGACACTCCTGTATCAGCCGCAGGCCGCGCACGGTGATGAGTTCGGGATCACCGGGACCGGCACCAATGAAATGAACCGTCATGTGCTCTGCCCCTCCAGCGGGCGTTTGGCGGCATAGCCGCGTGGCGTGAAGACCCGGGTCCGGCCCTGCGCGGTGCGGGTCCGGGTGCTGCTGGCGCCCACCAGCACCAGGGTCAGCATATTGACATCATCGACCCGCAGGTCGGCCAGCGTGGTGACCCGCACCTGTTCCTCCACCCGACCGAGATTGCTGGCCAGCACCACCGGCGTATCGGCGGGGCGGTGCTGCAGCAGGATGGCGCGGGCGTCCGCAAGCTGTGTCCGCCGACGGCGCGAGACCGGATTGTAGAAGGCG
>CAXBNO010000653.1:0-1948 GCA_963976775.1 uncultured Kordiimonadales bacterium | reverse complement strand
GTGACTATCTTGCCGCCGGTGTCAGCCGCATCGTTGCCCTGCGCGGCGACCCGCAGAACGGTGACACATCGTACCGCCCGCACCCGGAAGGGTACGCGAATGCGGCCGATCTGGTGGGCGGCCTGCGGCGGATCCATGACTTCGACATCTCGGTCGCAGCCTACCCGGAGGTTCACCCCGATTCCCGTGACAGTGCTGCTGACCTGGACAATCTGAAGTCCAAGTTCGATGCCGGTGCCAACCGCGCCATCACGCAGTTCTTCTTCGATGCGGATGCCTATCTGCGGTTCCGCGATGCGGCGACCGCGCGCGGCATCTGGCAGCCGATCCTGCCCGGCATCCTGCCGATCCGCGATCTGGAGCAACTGCGGCGCTTTGCAGCCGGCTGTGGGGCGGTCGTTCCTGACTTCGTCGTGCGACGGATCGAGGCGGCGGGCGAGAACCGCAGGGACCGCCAGCGGGTGGCCGTCGATCTGGCCGCCGAGCTGTGCCAGCGGCTGACCCGGCACGGCGTTCCCGGCTTCCATTTCTATACCCTGAACCAGTCCGACATGGTGACGGAGGTCTGCCGCCGGATTGACGTGGCGCAGACCGGCGACCGGATCGCGCTTTCCGGGACGGGGGCATCGGCGCGGGCATGAGTGATCTGATTGAGGCTCTGAAGAGCGACGTCCTGCTCTGCGACGGCGCCATGGGCAGCCGTGTGCAGGCCATGGGACTGGACATCGAGGTTGATTACGGCGGGCAGGAGAACTGTACCGAGATCCTGAACCGGACCCGTCCCGACATCGTGCGGGAGATTCATCGCGGCTACGTCGAATCCGGTTCCGACATCATCCAGACCAATACCTTCGGCGCGTCGCCCATCACGCTGGGCGAGTTCGACCTGACGGATGAGGCTTTCGACCTGAACCAGCGCGCCGCCCGGCTGGCGCGGGAGGTGGTGGACGAGGCACGGCAGGCGGATGGTATCCGCCGCTACGTGCTTGGCTCCATCGGTCCCGGCACCAAGCTGCCGAGCCTGGGTCACATCGCCTATGATGATCTGGAGGCAGCCTATCGCCTGCAGGCTGACGGGCTGATCTCCGGCGGGGTCGACGGCATCCTGATCGAGACCTGCCAGGATCCGCTCCAGATCAAGGCTGCGGTGAATGGTGCGAAGGACGCGCGCAAGGCTGCGGGTGTCGATGTGCCGGTGATTGTCCAGGTCACTGTCGAGACCACGGGGACGATGCTGGTCGGCGCCGATATTGCCGCCGCCGCGACCATCCTGAAGGCGATGAGCGTCGATGCCATCGGTCTGAACTGCGCTACCGGCCCGAAGGAGATGATGGAGCACGTCCGCTTCCTGTCGGAAAGCGTCGATGTGCCGATCACGGTGCAGCCGAACGCCGGACTGCCGGAACTGATCGACGGGGAGACAGTCTATCCCCTGCGTCCCGACGAACTGGCCGACTGGCTGCGCCGCTTCGTCTCGGACTATGGCGTCAATCTGATCGGCGGCTGCTGCGGTACCACCCCCGAACATATCCAGGCGCTGCACCGGATGCTGGGCAATCTCGGGCGTAACCGCCGTCGCCCGGAACCGGCACCACGCACGCCTGATTGGACGCCGTCCATCGCGTCCCTGTTCACCCAGACGCCGCTGCGCCAGGAGAATGCGGTGCTGGCCATCGGGGAACGCTGCAATGCCAACGGGTCGCGCAAGTTCCGCGAACTGCAGGCGGCAGAGAACTATGATGCCTGCGTCGCCATGGGCCGCGATCAGGAAGGTGAGGGCAGCCACGCCATCGATCTCTGCGCCGCCTATGTCGGGCGCGACGAGATCGCCGACATGACGGCGCTGCTGACCCGGATGCGAGGCAGCCTGACCGCGCCGCTGGTGATCGATTCCACCGAACTGCCGGTGCTGGAACACGCCCTGAAGCTCTATGGCGGCAAGGCGATC
>CAXBNO010000652.1:0-1955 GCA_963976775.1 uncultured Kordiimonadales bacterium | reverse complement strand
ATGACCACCGGACGCTACAGTCATTTCGACATCCCGCGCCCGAAGCAGACGCTGATCCATGTCTATCCGGACCCGGAGGAGATCGGCAGGGTCTATCAGGCTGACCTGGGTCTGGTCGCCACCCCCGCTGCCTTCGCCCGCGCCGTGGAGGGCATGGCTGTCCGCGCAGACGAGGGCGTGATCGCTGAGGCGCATCAGCGATTCCTCGAATGGTCCACGCCGATCCCCATGGACGGCGACGTGCAACTGGCGGAGATCATTCACCATATCTCCGAGAACCTGCCGCCGGACACGATCATCACCAATGGCGGCGGCAACTGCATCGCCTGGGTGCATCGCTTCATGCGCCACAAGCGCTGGCGCACGCAGCTGGCACCCACATCCGGATCCATGGGTTACGGCGTGCCCTCCGCCGTCGCGGCAAAGCTGACCCGCCCCGACCGGCATGTGATCAGCTTTTCCGGCGACGGCTGCTTCATGATGAACGGCCAGGAGTTTGCGACCGCCGTGCAGTACGATCTGCCGATCGTGTTCATCGTCGTCAACAACGGCATGTACGGCACGATCCGGATGCATCAGGAACGTGATTACACGGGGCGGGAGATCGCCACTGAGCTGAAGAACCCGAACTTCGCCGCCATCGCGCACGCCTATGGCATGGACGGGACAGTGGTGGAGAAGACGGCAGAATTCTATCCGGCGCTGGAAAAGGGGCTGGCGGCAAGTGGGCCAAGCCTGATCGAGATCCGCATCGACCCGGACGTGTTGTCGCCAACAGCCACCATCTCCGGCCTGCGGGCAAAGGCGGGAATGGGCAGGGGCTGATGGCACGGCCTTCCGTTCCCTCCCCCTGTATCTCCGTCTGCATCCTCGATCCCGGTCGGGACATGTGCATCGGCTGCTACCGCAACCGCGCCGAGATCGGCGAATGGGCGCGCGCCGACGACGACCGCCGCTGGGAGATTGCACAGCAGGCGGAGGCACGCCGCATCGCCCTTGCTGCGGAAAAGGAGAAACGCGCATGATCCCGATCACCGCACCCTTCTCGCTCTATACGGACCACGTCCGTCCCGAATGGATCGACCATAACGGCCACATGAACATGGGCTATTACATGGTCGTGTTCGACTATGCGACCGACGCCTTTCTCGACGCCTGCGGACTGACCAGCGCACACCGGGAAGCGGAGCAGGTCAGCACCTTCTCGCTGGAGGCCCACATCAACTACCTGCAGGAAGTGCGGGAGGGCGATCCGCTGACGTTCCGTACCACCCTGCTGGGCCACGATGCGAAGCGCATCCATTACATCCACGAGATGATCCACGGAACCGAGGGCTATCGCGCTGCCACCAACGAACTGATGTCCCTGCACGTCAGCCGCGCCACCCGCCGCACCGCACCCATGGCTGATGCCGTCCAGCAGCGTCTGGCGGAAATCGCGGACAGTCACGGCAAGCTGTCACCCCCACCGGAGGCTGGACGCCACATCGGCCTGAACCAGCGCCGCAAGGGATAGGGTGCAACGTCGGTGCTGGCGGCGGATTGCATCAGACATTCCCGCCATCAACCACGATGCTCGCGGACTTGATCCGCGAGCCCAGTCGCCAACGTCGGAGCGGCACTCCTGGGCCGCCGGATCAAGTCCGGCGGCAACGTCAGTGCTGGTGGCGGCACTCGTTTGAGGAAAGTAGCCTCAGACCAGCGCGGCACAGGCTTTCTGGATGCGGGTGCAGGCTTCCGTCAGAGCCTCCGTCGAGGTGGCGTAGGAGATCCGGAAATGCGGGGTGAGGCCGAAGGCTTCACCCTGCACGCAGGCCACGCCGACACTTTCCAGCAGGTAGGTGACGAAGTCGGTGTCGTTCCCGATCACCTTGCCGTCCGGCGTCTTCTTGCCGATGCAGCCGGCGCAGGACGGATAGACGTAGAAGGCCCCTTCCGGCGTCGGGCAGTGCAGC
>CAXBNO010000651.1:0-1961 GCA_963976775.1 uncultured Kordiimonadales bacterium | reverse complement strand
CCGCCGAGAGCTCCTGCACCGGATCATGGTTCAGCTCGCCCGCCTTGACGAGCTTGCGGTAACTGTGGATCGGGCCGGCGCTGTCCAGTTCGACCGCGCTCACAGGCTCAACCTCATGCCATCCTCCGCCACCGTCCAGCCACGGGCCTCGACTTCCGCGCGTTCAGTGGCATCCCGGCGCAGTACGGGGTTGGTATTGTTCAGGTGGATGAAGACCTTGCGTCCGACCTCCAGCCCGTCGAAGGCGGCCAGCGTGCCGTCCGGGCCACTGATCGACATGTGGCCCATCCGCTGTCCGGTCTTGATGCCCACCGATTGCACCATCATCTCGTCGTCGGTCCAGAGGGTGCCGTCGAAGAACACCATGGCCGCGCCCTTCAGGCGTTCGGCCAGTTCATCGGTCATGCGGGCACAGCCGGGAATGTAGAACAGCTTCCGCCCCTGCCCGTCCGTGATCTCCACGCCCACCGTATCCTCGTCAACCGTCCCGAAATTGTTGTCGGCGGAGCCGTCCTCCAGCCAGAGCGCCACCTTGCCGGGCACGGGAAAGACGGTCAGGGAAAGACCGAGGGGCGTTCCATCCTTCTCGGTCAGGTCAATCGCCCGGTTCAGGGTGAAGGGGCGACGGTCGACGAATTTCGGGTTCAGCACGTTGAAGATCGTGTTGGCGGCCAGCACGTCCTGGATGCGCTGCGTGGCATAGAGCGCCAGCGGCTGGCTTTCGCGCAGGTTCAGCAGCCCCGCCGTGTGGTCGACGTCGCCATTGGTCAGAACCGCGGCACGAATCGGACTGTCGCGCAGGCCGCTCTTCGGGTGCAGCGCCGGGTTACGCTCGATCTGCTGGCGCAGGTCAGGGGAAGCGTTGAACAGGACAAACCGTGCGCCGTCCGCCGACACGGCGATGGAGGACTGGGTCTGCGCCTGCAGCGCCGGATCACCATCCCAGAAGGCACGGCAGTTGACGCAATTGCAGTTCCATTGCGGAAACCCGCCACCTGCGGCGGCACCCAGCACCAGCACTTCCATGTCGTTTCCCCCGATTCCAGAAACGTCCTGCCGCAGACAATAACCCTATCTGTCCAGGGTTGGCATCTCGATCACCTTCACGGTGGCCGAAGCCGTCGCGACCGGCCCATCCGCGCCGTCGGTCAGTTCCGCCTCGACGAACTTGGTGCTGGCGCCGCCGCCGATTACGCGCGCCGTCACCCGGGCGTCCCCGGCGCGCGCGCTGCGCACGAAATTGACGTTCATCGTGATGGTGACCCCGTACATGCCGACGCCCCGGTTGCGGCTGGACGCACCGCCACCGGCGATACCGCAGTCCAGGAAGGCGGCAATGATGCCGCCATGCACCGATCCGGCGGCATTGAGGTGATAGTCGGTGAAGGTCGTCTCGATGACATAGAACCCGTCACCGCGTTCAATCACCGAAACCGGCATGTGCTCGCTCAGCAGCGGCGCACCCTTGATCTCGTTCTGTCGCATGAATCCTCCCCGGGGCCGACTTTCCAGACACCATAGGGACCGCCGCCGAAGACAAAAGCCCGTCTGGCGCATGGGCGGTTCAGGCAATAGAGGCTTCACCTGCACCACTTCAGGCCCTATCTCTGGGCGACTGACCGTTCAGGAGTTGCCCAGATGAAAGTCGCCATCGTTCCCGTCACACCGTTCCGCCAGAACGCCTGCGTCATCTGGGATCCGGAGACCATGGTCGGCGCGCTTACCGATCCGGGCGGCGACAAGGCACACCTGCTGGAAGTGGCGAAGGAACATGGCGTGAAGCTGGAGAAGATCCTGGTCACCCATGGCCATATCGATCACGCCGGGGCGGTGGCGGAAATCGCCGAAGAACTCGGCCTGCCCATCGAGGGACCGCAGAAGGAAGAGACCTTCTGGATCGACAAGCTGGATGAACAGGGCAGCCGCTTCGGCTTCGACGGCGCGCGCGCCTTCACGCCGGA
>CAXBNO010000650.1:0-1965 GCA_963976775.1 uncultured Kordiimonadales bacterium | reverse complement strand
CCGTGGCATCCTGTTCGTCGATTTCGAGATTCCGGAGGCCCTGGCCGGCGCCCTGCAGGACTCCGAAGGGCAGCACCACGAGATCACTGCCATCACACCGGCCTACCCGTCGCGGCGCTTCACCGGTCGCATCTCGGCGCTGGCAAGCCGGGTGGATCCGGTGCGGCGCACACTGACCGCCCGCGCCAGTATCGACAACAGCGACGACCTGCTGCGCCCCGGCATGTCGTTCGAGACAGCCTGGAACATCCCCGGTGACGATCATGCCACCGTGCCCGAGATCGCCGTGCAATGGGGCCGGGACGGATCGTATGTCTGGCTGATCCGCGACGGCGTTGCCGAGAGAACTCCGGCGAGGGTCATCGCCCGCAAGGCCGGGCGCGTGCTGCTGGATGGCCCGGTCGGCGGTGGGGATCAGGTGGTTGTGCAGGGGGTGCAGCGACTGCGCCCGAACCAGCCGGTCGAGGTCGTGGAGCCGGACGACAGATGAAGGAACCGGACGGGGGCAGAACCGGATTCGATCTGACGGCGCTGGGTGTCCGCCGCCCGATCCTGATCACGGTGGTCAATTTCCTGATCATGCTTGCGGGTCTGGCAGCCTTCCTGGGCGTTGATGTCCGCGAACTGCCCAATGTGGACCGTCCCATCGTCAGCGTGCGCGCCATCTACCAGGGTGCCTCGCCACAGACCATGGATGCGGAGGTCACCAGTGTGCTCGAGAATGCGGTGGCCCGGGTTTCCGGCCTGCGCAGCATCCGGTCCTCCAGCGAGGAGAACAACATGCGCATGCGGGCGGAATTCCGCCCCGGCGTGGATCTGAACGTCGCCGCCAGCGACGTGCGGGAGGCCGTCAGCCGGGCGGAGCGTCAACTGCCCGATGATGTCGAACAGGTCGTGGTGATCAAGGCCGATGATGACGCGCGTGATGTCATCCAGCTTTCGGCCTACAGCAATACCCTTGCGAAGTACGAACTGGCGGAGCGGATCGCGAAGGATGTCGCGCCCGAACTGCTCTCCATCGACGGGGTGGCCGATGTGCCCCTCAGCGGCGACCAGCCACGTGTGCTGCGGGTCCTGGTCGATCCGGCGAAGCTGGCCGCATACCGGGTGGCGGTCACCGACGTTGCCGAGACACTGCGCAACATCCGCTTCGATGTGCCGGCGGGCAGCTACAAGTCGGAAGGCCAGGACCTGATTGTCCGGGCCTATGCCTCCGTGGTGGAGCCGGAGGAGATCGAACGCCTGCACGTGCGCGACAACATCCGCGTCGGCGATGTCGCCAGCGTGTTCTACGCGCCCATGGAGGCGGAATCCTATTCGCTGCTGGACGGGCGGATGGTGGTCGGTCTGGGGATTGTGCGGCAGGCCGGGTCCAACACCATCGACATCTCCAACGAGGTGAAGCGGCGTGTCGCGCAGATCAACGAACGGGCGCGGGACTTCACCATCGTGATCACGTCGGACGATGCCGACTACATCACCGGTGCCCTGATGGAGGTCGTCTTCACGCTGTGCTTTGCCATGGCGATCGTGCTGGTGGTCATCGCCGTCTTCCTCGGGCAACTGCGCGCCGTGCTGATTCCCGCCGTCACCATGCCGATCTCCCTGATCGGCACCCTGGCGGCGATCTGGCTCTTCGGCTTCTCGATCAACCTCATCACCCTGCTGGCGCTGGTGCTGGCCACGGGACTTATCGTCGATGATGCGATTGTCGTGCTGGAGAACATCCAGCGGCTTCGCAACGCGGGGAAGGAGAAGATGGCCGCCGCCGTGATCGGCACGCGGCAGGTCTTCTTTGCCGTCATCGCCACCACCATCACGCTGGTGTCGGTGTTTCTGCCCATCGCCTTCCTGCCCGGCGAGACGGGGCGGCTGTTCCGGGAATTCGGCCTGGTGCTGGCCATTGCCGTGGTCATCAGTTCCTTCGTCGCCGTGACCCTGTGCCCGATGATGGCCTCCCGGTTG
>CAXBNO010000649.1:0-1971 GCA_963976775.1 uncultured Kordiimonadales bacterium | reverse complement strand
TTATCATCCGGCGCTCAAATGGACGCTGGACTCCCTGCAGGCGCAGGGCGATGGACCGGCCAGGGTGCTGGTGGCGGATTACCGCAACGGCGGCGACCTGCGGGGCTATATCCGCCTGTCGGAGTCGTTCGATGCGGTGCGCGACACCAGCGCCGATGGCCTGCTGGGCAAGGGTGTCCTGGCCCTGACGGTCGACCGCGAAGGCGATCACCAGCGCTATCAGGGCACTGTGGAACTGGAGGGGGACAACCTGTCGAGTTCGGCCGAGTACTATTTCCGCCAGTCGGATCAGGTTCCGAGCCTGTTCCGGCTGTTCGCGGGGCATGGCCCGGACGGCAACTGGCGTGTCGGCGGTCTGATGCTGCAGTCCCTGCCCAGGGACCCGGACGAGGACAAGGCACAGGAAGACTGGGCGCTGGCGGAAACACTTGCCGCGACCGTCAAGCCACAGGAACTGCTCGACCCGACGCTTTCTCCGGCGGATCTGCTGTACCGGCTGTTTCACGAGGATGGTGTCTGGCTGCACGATGCGACACCGCTGCGTGACCAGTGCACCTGCTCCGTCGAACGCATTACGGAAGTCGTGCAGTCCTTCCCCGAAGACGAGGTGCGCGACCTGGCCGTGGATTCCGGGGATGTGTCGGTGGACTGTCAGTTCTGCGGCCGAACCTATAGGCTGCCGCTGGATGCCCTGATTGGAGAATCGAGCACATGAACCTCTCTCGCCGTCGGTTGTTCCTTGTTGCGCCCGCGCTGCTGCTCGTGGGGTGCGGTGGCCCCTCCGTGCTGCCCGATGGGCCGCGGGTGCCGGAGATTTCCTTCCGGCATCTGCCTGCAATCACCTTCGATGTCGCCAGCATCGACGTACAGCAGCCCTTCGTCTCTTCCAGCCAGCCGCCGTCGATCGAGAGCCAGATACCGGTCACCCCGGCGCAGGTGGCACAGAACTGGGCGCGTGACCGGCTGAAGGCCGGGGGTGCGGACGGTGTGGCGCGCTATACCATCCTGGACGCCAGCGTCCGCGAGGAGGCGCTGAAGACCGACAGGACCGTGACCGGATTGCTGAAGACAGAGCAGGAAAGCAAGCTGGAGGGTCGGGTCGAGGTCCGCATCGACATCAGCAATCCAAACGGCACGGGCTTCACCAATGCCATCGCGACCCGCAGCCAGACGGTCCCGGAAGGGCTGACCCTGGATGAGCGGGAGCAGTTGCAGATCGATTTTGTCGAGGCTCTGGGGCAGGATATGAACCGGCGGCTGGAGACGGAGATCCGCTTCAACCTGACCGCATTCGTGAAGCCATAGGGGACGGTGACATGACGAAGGAAATCATCCGGCATCCGGTGCTGCAGCAGATGATCGACAAGGGCAACGTGCCCCTCTCGCTGGCCACCAGGGGGGCCGGACTGGTCTTCGTTTCAGGCCTGCCGCCGGTGGACCTGGAGACCGGACAGCTTGTCCAGGGCGATATCGAGGCACAGACCCGCGCATCGCTGAATGCCGTCAAGGCAGTGCTGGAGGAAGCCGGTTCGTCGCTCGACAAGGTCCTGAAATGCACGGTCTTTGCCGTGAATGCCGGGCAGTTCGACCGGGTCAATGCCGTCTATGCCGAATTCTTCCCCAGCGCACCGCCTGCCCGGACCTTCGTGACCGTGGGCTCATGGCCCTGGTCGTTCGATATCGAGATCGAGGCGGTGGCACTCGCCTGACCGCCTTCTGCAAGGAGACTGAACGTGGCACCCAGACAACGCATTGCCGTCACCGTACCCGCCGGACCCCGGCTGCAGGACACGATCGACCGCCTGACATGGGCGGAGGCCAATGGCTACGATGATGCCTGGTTCGCCGATGGTGCCGCGCCGGATGCGCTGACCTCGGTCGCCGCCCTGGGGCCCCGCTTCGGGAAGCTGCGCTTCGGCATCGCCGTCACGCCGGTCTTTTCCCGCACACCTGCCGTGCTGGCCGCGACGG
>CAXBNO010000648.1:0-1972 GCA_963976775.1 uncultured Kordiimonadales bacterium | reverse complement strand
CCCCCTGTCCGACAATGACTATGTGCGCACCCGGCTGACCCATTCGCTGGAAGTCGCCTCGGTCGGGCGGTCGCTCGGGGCAGGTATCGGTCAGGTCATTGCCGGACGCAGGCGCTTGCCCGCCGAACTTGGTGCCGCCGAATTCGGCCACATCGTCTCCGCCGCCTGTCTGGCGCATGACATCGGCAATCCGCCCTTCGGCCACCGGGGGGAGGAACTGATCCAGCGCTGGTTCCGCGCCGCCCCACGCGGCAAGGCAATGCTGCATGGCCTGACCCGCGCCCAGCAGCAGGACCTGCTGCAGTTCGAGGGCAATGCCCAGGGGTTCCGCATCCTGACCCGCCTGCAGAACTGGCGTGACAAGGGCGGCCTGCGGCTGACGGCGGCCACACTCGCCACCTTCAGCAAGTATCCGCGGCTGGTCGATGGCGCGCGCGCCCGCGACGGCCATGACGCAGGCGCACAGAAGTTCGGTGTCATGCAGTCGGAGGCCGAGACCTTCCGCGATGTCGCGAGCGAAACCGGCCTGCAACCCGATGGCGACGGACGCTGGCTGCGCCACCCGCTAGCGTTCCTGGTCGAGGCGGCGGATGACATCTGCTACACGATCATCGACCTGGAGGATGGCTTCAAGCTCGGCAAGATTCCGTTCGGTGAGGCCGAGGCCCTGCTGCAGGCCGTGGGCGGCGCACACCGGCGCTATCAGGAGATCGACGAACCTGCCCGCCGCATCGCCTACCTGCGGGCCAAGGCCATCGGGGAACTGATAGGCCAGGTGGTGGAGGCCTTCCTGCAGGTGGAGCCGCAGATGCTGGACGGCCGGTATCGCGCGCCACTGCTGGAGCAGGTGCCCGGAACCGCCGCCCTGGCCCGCATCACCGAGATCACCGCCCGCAAGGTATTCGTCTCCGATGGCGACTATGAACGTGACCTTGGTGCGGATCGGGTGATACAGGCCCTGATGGACCGCACGGCAATGGCGACGGATCAGGGTCTGGCAACCTATGATCGGGCGCTGGCGGTGACGGACCGGGTTTCGGGCATGACCGACAGCTACGCAATGCAGCAGTTCACGGGTGACAGCATGACCCGTACGAGAACCGGCGGCATCAGTGGATTTTCGAACGGGGGATACTGAGAAATGACGGCACCACGCATTGACTGCTTTGGCGCACTGGCCTCGCCCTGGACCTTCATGGGACATGACCGCCTGCGCGCCATGGCAGGCCAGGCCGGCACGGAGGTCCGGTTCTGCCCGGTCGATCTGCTGGCAGTCTTCGGGGAGACCGGCGGCCTGCCGCTCGGCAAGCGCCCGCCCGCGCGCCGCGCCTACCGGATGCAGGAACTGAAGCGCTGGCGGACCCGGCTGGACCTGCCGCTGGTGCTGGAACCGGCGCATTTTCCCGTCGATGAAACCGAAGCCGCCCTGCTGACCATCACCGCGCGTCTGGACGGCGCGGACTCGCTGGACCTCGCCGGGCGTTTCATGCGGGCGGTATGGGTCGAAGAGCGCAATATCGGCGACGTCGCGACCATTGACGAAATCGTGACCGAATCCGGACTCGACCCGTCACGACTTCGTGACAGGATGGCGGCAGGCGAGGCTCAGGCCGTTCGCGCGCAGGAGACGGCGGAAGCCATCGAACGCGGCGTCTTCGGGGCACCGACCTATTTTTTCGACGACCAGATGCTGTGGGGCCAGGATCGGTTGGAGTTTCTGGAACGCATGCTGGCTGGAAAATGACAACAGACGACTCGCTTCCCCTTCTCGATGACGCCGCACTGCAGGCATTGGCACAGGACACTGGCGACGAGATCGTCGGCGTGCTGGTTGATGAATTCCTGGCCGAGGCCGCGCGCCGGGTCCAGGAGGTCTCGGACGCTGCGGCAACTGACGATTTCTCGCGCCTCGGGTTCGAAGGCCACGCGCTGAAGAGCACATGCTCGACCTTTGGTGCCGCCCGCCTCGGGG
>CAXBNO010000647.1:0-1977 GCA_963976775.1 uncultured Kordiimonadales bacterium | reverse complement strand
GAACTCCGGCATGTCGAAGACCAGTGACGTGTCCGCCGCATCCTCCGTGCCCATCCAGATCCAGACGATGCCGTGCCGTTCGTGGGTGGGATAGCGCCTGACCCAGGCCTGGGGTGGAATGCTGCGCTGTCCCGGCACCCGGACGCAGTGCCCGTCCGCCCCGAAGGTCAGGCCGTGATAGCCGCATTGCACCTGATCACCGATCCGCTTGCCCATGGACAGCGGCAGGGCGCGATGCGGGCAGCGATCCTCCAGCGCCACGACCGTGCCATCGCTGCCGCGATAGAGCACGATTTCTTCCTCCAGGATCGTCGCAGTAGTGAAACCCTCACCGAACTCCGACGCGAAGCCCGCCACGTACCAGTGGTTCCGGATGTATTCCATGCTCGCCTCCCGGCCGTTTCAGGTGGCCAACCTGTCGTGTCTCATCCTGCAGCATCAGCAGGGCCGCATCCAGCAGACCGGCGGCACGCATCTGTTCTGCCTGCGCCATGCCCCGGCCAAGCGCCTGTCTCACGTCGTCCGCCGCCAGTCTGCCGACACCGACCGTGACCGGTCGTGTGCCAAGGTCGCTGTCGGGGTCGAGGTCGGTCGCCGGGCAGCGTTTCACGTTCGGATGCGGACCGGTATCGACCGCATTGGCGATCAGCGTTGCCGCCACGTCGGCCATTGCCGCGCTGCGCGCGAAGACCGTCACATTGTCGGCCACGCCCAGTGACAGGGAACGGCCGTGACGGCTGCTGCTGGCGATGCCGCCAATCCCGTCTTCCGCGCGGATCAGTACCCGGTCGATGATGCGCAACTGCGGCGGCGGTCCGCCGATGCCGCTGACGAACGCCTGTCCCGCCGCCAGCCAGAGCGCGATGTCGCCGCCATTGTTGACGTGCAGGCGGTCCAGCCGGGGCGCGGCGGCCATGATCGCGGCGAGCATCTCGTCCGCGACCGATCCGGCCACCGCAGCCATTGGCGTGACGAAGGTCCGGGCATGCGGTGTGACGGCGGCGGCCATGCGCCGCGCGACGGGACCGTTCAGGGCCGGACCGGCCGCGGGACAGGGCCTGCGCAGGGCGGGCAGTTCCTCCACCAGCACTGCCAGCACATCGCGAAACCGTTCCTCCGCCGCCTGCCAGGCCGCGCGAACCGCAGGGGCAGGGCCATCGGCGTCGATCAGCAGGTCGATGGGGCCATGCTGCAGGTGCAGCCGTCTGCCACCGGGCAGCAGGGCAACCTGTGGACCCGGTGCCATCAGTCGTCCCGCTTGCGCTGACCTGCTGGCCAGGGATTGCCCTGACGGTGGGCCACCCGGCGCTGGCCATCCCTGCCCAGCACCTCGGACAGGGCTTTCACGTGGTCGCCGTGACCACCGAGGGCCAGATAGTCTGCGCGCGACATGGTGAACTCGATCGGTGCGACGATGGCGGGCGTCGGCACATAGCCGAAGGAATTGCTGGGCATCCGGCTCACATCCGCCATGACGGTGATGCCGCCACCGGGCCAGCGATAGACCGGCGCACCGCCGCAGGTCACGTTGGTGACCGCCTCGGCGACGGATCGGGTCAGACGTACCGGGTTGCGGGTGACACCGGCCCGCAGTGACCCCCCCGCGCCGCCCATGAACAGCACCGAGCAGAGTGCCGGTTCGCAGTTCTCCGCGATCAGATCGACGGAGGGGCGCAGACTGTCGGGCAGATCGTGCTCCACCGGGACCAGATCACCGTCGAGGACGTAGTAACCGAACTGTTCCCCGGTCGTGGAGACCATCATCATGCTCAGGCCGGGCCGCGCCTTCTTCGGGTCCCAGGCCCCCAGGATGGTCAGCGGGTCGGAGACATTGGTGCCGCCCCAGCCGGTGCCCGGCTCCGCGACCTGGAAATAGCGCCCGGGGGTGGAGCGGCGGCCCTTGATGCGAATGCCCGTGTCCGGCCAGTCGAGCACCTTGCCGGCCTGATGTTCGGAGACGACGCCGGTGATGTGGTC
>CAXBNO010000646.1:0-1982 GCA_963976775.1 uncultured Kordiimonadales bacterium | reverse complement strand
GAGCCAGCAACCGGCACACCAACAGCTTTCAGGGCGCGGGAAATCTCCACCACCAGCGCATCGCGCTTGCGCACCAGGATCATCACGTCACCGGCCCGGATCGCCCGCGCGGGATGGTTGCCCCCCACCACATCGCCGATGGCTTCCCTGTCATTGATCATGGCGGCGATGCGGGCCGCGATGGCCTGGGCCAGACGGCGGCGCGGGCTGTCCACCGTTTCCTGGTTCAGCGGCGCGTCCCAGCGGTTCTTCTCCGGGCGCTCCACCGGCTCCACCAGCGGCCAGAGTTCCACCAGCCCCGGCGTACCGGCCCGAAAAGCATGATGACTGGGGGCGCTGTTGTCCGCCGTCACGCCATATGCCCGGTCGCCCGAAAGCACATGGTCGACGGCTGACAGGATCGCGGTGGTGGAGCGGAAGGAGAGTTGCAGATCGATGGCCGCGAAGGCCTCGTTGACGCCCTCCACTCGCCCCGCGAACCATTCCCGGTTGCGCTGGAACCCGGCCGGGTCAGCACCCTGGAAGCTGTAGATCGACTGCTTCTCGTCCCCGACCGCGAATACGGTGCGCACGCCCTGCCGCGCGCCTTCGCCGTCGAAGAATTCCTCGCTCAGTTCCCGCGCAATGTCCCACTGCGCCGGGGACGTGTCCTGTGCCTCGTCGATCAGGATATGGTCGATGCCCTGATCCAGCTTGTAGTGCACCCAGCCCCGGTCCCGGCGCAGCAGTTCGCGCAGACGCAGGATCAGATCATCATGATCCAGCATGCCGCGCCTTTGCTTCGCCTGCGCATAGCCATCCAGCAACCGGCCCGCCAGGGTGAGGAAATCGGCGGTCCTGTCGGCCAGCCGGGCCGCACGAAGCCGGTCCTGGGTGACACAGATCCGGTCCTGCTCCTCCTGCATGACGTCGACCACACCCGGATCGGCCTTCTCCGCCGACTTGGTCACCACCCGCTTTGCCGGTTCTCCCGCCCTGGTCAGGAAAATGGCGCAATAGTCGTCGAACATCGCCACCCGGCCTGCATCATCCGCCCCCAGCCAACCGGAGAGCCTGTCGGCATTGCGTTTCGCGGTGGCGGTGCTGTCCTGCTGGAACGCGGCAAGCGACCGGCGCAGACCAAGCTCGCCGAACCGGCAGGCGGTCTGCAGCACGTCATCCGCCGTCTCGCCAGCAGCAAGTCCAAGCTGGCGGCGCAGCGCGTCTGCGGTGCCCTGCGGCCCACCCCGGGCCTGCAGCACCGTCGTCAGCGCATCGCGGCGCCAGAGCGCGCTGTTCAGCAATGCCTCGAACTCCGTATCCGGCAACCAGTCCACCAGTCGGTCGACGGCGCCCCTGACGGCGGCGTCTCCATGACGCCCGGCCAGCAGATCCTCCTTCAGCGCCGCCTTCACCTCATCGGCCTGCACGTCATCCATCACCCTGAACTCAGGCGAGATACCGGCTTCCAGCGGGAATCGCCCCAGCACCGAACTGGCAAAGGCATGGATGGTCTGGATCTTCAGCCCGCCCGGTGTCTCCAGCGCCCGCGCGAACAGGCGGCGGGCGATACCGAGGTCGATGTCGTCACCCGCAGGTTGGCCAATCAGCTCGCAAAGCTGTGCCCGCAGTTCCGCATTGCCCAGCGTCGCCCATTCCCCCAGCCGGGTGAACAGCCGGTTCTCCATCTCCGCCGCCGCAGCCTTGGTGAAGGTCAGGCTCAGGATCCGGCTGGGTTCCGTGCCGGCGAGCATCAGCCGCACGACACGGTCGGTCAGCACCCGTGTCTTGCCGGTCCCCGCATTGGCGCTGACCCAGGCAGAGGTCAGCGGATGCGCCGCCTGCCGCTGCCGTCCGATGGTGGCGGGAAGATCAACGGGTGGACGGTTCACGGGCACCGGATCGGTCATGCCTCCCCCTCCCCGCTGTCACGTACCGACCACTCGGGCACCCTCGCCAGATGGTCATAGTCCCCCGGATAGCCCAGGAACTGCACCCTGGGG
>CAXBNO010000645.1:0-1993 GCA_963976775.1 uncultured Kordiimonadales bacterium | reverse complement strand
GAATTCGGAGGGTTTGACGACCTCCGTCTCGATGCTCATGGGTCGGGTGCTCCGCCGGAAAGGGGGGTGCGGCAGACAAGCCGGTTGCCCGCGCGGGACCAGGGCTGGCCCGCCGCACCTGAGTTGCGGGAGGGGAGGGGTCTGCCGACGCGGCGACAGACCCCGGTCGTTCAGGAGGTTTCGGTGATCACCTGGCCTCCGGCGGGACCAGCGCGGCCGGAATCTCGACGCCCTGTTCCCTGTAGTAGCGATAGGCACCGATGTGCAGCGGCACGTTCATCTCGTTCAGTGCCGTCTCCAGTGTGATCGCCTTCATCCATGACGCCGTGGCGTGAATGTCGTCCAGGTTCTCGAAGAACGCCTTGACCATGTCGTAGACGGTCTCCTCGTCCAGCCACTTCTGGGTCTGGATGCCGACCCATGAGCCGATTGTATCGACGGTTTCGGTGTTGACCTGGTTCTCGTAGGAACCCGGCGCAATCTGCCAGACGGTCCGGCCCGGATACTGCAGCGCCGCCTTGATCAGCTCGTGATCGAATGCATCCTTCGGAATGCCGAGAACGCGGATGTCGCGGACGAAGGCAAACTGCTGGATCTGGGCGCTGGGGATGCTGGTGGGCACCATGTAGACGTCCATCTGGCCATCCAGAAAGGCGACCTCGGCGGAAGACCAGTCATAGCGCATGGCCTCGTAGCCCTCGTCGGGTTTCAGCCCCGTCACGGCCTCCACGACGTCGGTCATGACCTTGGTCGCGGCACCGGCGGGCGGGCCGAGGAAGACCTTGCGACCCTTGATGTCGGCCAGCGTCTCGATTCCGGAATCGGCGAAGGTGATGATCTGGTACGGACCCAGCGGATAATTGATCATGCCGCGCAGGTTGGCGTTCAGCTCCGGCGCGTTGTCGACCTTGGCGAACATTGCCGTCTTGTTCTGCATGTACCAGTTGATGGTCGGCGCACCGGTGTAGAGATCAACCTTCTGCAGGGCTGCATCGATGGCGGACTTGGTGGCGGGCTTGCCGGTGGAGACCTGGATCTCGATCGGCAGGTTCTTCTGCACCACCTGGGTGAAGGCGATCATGAACTGACCGACCGTCGTGCCCGGCGGGTTGCTGGCCATGGTCAGGAATTTCCTGTCCTGCGCCTGGGCCGAGCCCAGTGCCAGCCCAAGGGCTGCGACCGTCAGCATGCCTCTCGCTGACAGCAGGTGATTGAACGCTCCCATCTGATCCTCCCCGGATGTGTCGCGGTTATCCCATCGGGCGCCGCCACGAAATGTGGAAGGCGACCGCATCTTGATTTAACTCAGTCAGGTTATTCTGTCGGGAGAGATTGGCAAGTGCAAATCCGCGCGGAACAGCACCGCATTCCGGAAACGGGAAGGGTCTGATATTCAACTGTATGAAATGAAATGATTTTCGCGAGATCGAGCCAGATCTGACAGTCGCGTCGATGGGCGGCTGTTAACCCTTGCACATTAGTTGAGGTCTGGCCGAAGCGCCTGGTTTGCGGCGCGGTATCCCCCGGGTTTCAGAAGCTGTCGGAGTCGCGCAGTGCGGCCACGACCGCAGGCGAAGGTTGCGAGTCCAGGATCGCAACGATGGCGTCATCCAGGCTGAGAAACTCCAGCTCCGCGCGTTGCGCGTCCCAGCCTTCGGCGGATTCTGAGGCCGCGCGTTCGATCCGGGCCAGGGCATTCGCCGTCATCTGCAGGGCGAGGCTGTAGCGATGCCGCGCAAGGCGCTCGGGCAGGAACGGCTTGGCCTCCAGCAGGGCATCGAGGACCAGTTTCAGCCCCTCTGTCCGCTCATCCTTTTCGAACTGCTTCCAGATCGGCCGGTCGAGCCAGAGCATGCTCTGGAACCGCAAATACCAGGTGTCGTTCAGGTTCTGGCGCAGATGATCGGTCAGCGGCCGTGTAATGGCCTCCGCGATGTCGCGGGATTCGAGGGGCAGGCTACCGCGCCGCGCCCGTGCTTCCCGCATCAGTCTG
>CAXBNO010000644.1:0-1999 GCA_963976775.1 uncultured Kordiimonadales bacterium | reverse complement strand
GGGGGGGGGGGGGGGGGGGGGGGGGGGTGAAGCCCGGAATTTCCTGACGGGGCTCCGAGTACCGAACGGTCAGGCCTTTTCGCGTGCACCGGCCTCCACAACGGCCAATGCCGTCATGTTGACGATGCCGCGTGCCGTGACGGACGGCGTCAGGATGTGCGCAGGCTTGGCGGATCCCACCAGGATCGGGCCGACGGGCAGTGCATCGCCCATGTACTTGATCAGCTGGTAGGAGATATTGGCAGCATCCAGATTGGGCATGATCAGGATATTGGCCTGGCCGTGCAGGGCTGCGAGCGGGAAGGCGCGCTTGCGATAGGCCTCGTCCAGGGCGGCATCGCCATGCATTTCGCCCTCGACCTCCAGCCCCGGTGCCCGTTCGCGGATCAACTGCACCGCGTCACGCATCTTGCAGGAACTCTCCGTCGGGCGGCTGCCGAAGGATGAGTGCGAGAGCAGGGCGATCTTCGGCGTGATCCCGAAGCGTTCGACCTGTCCTGCGGCGAGGATCGCCAGTTCGGCCAGTTCATCCGCCGTGGGTTCATAGGACACGTAGGTGTCGGCCAGGAAATAGGCGCCCTTCGACAGCAGGATGAGGCTGATGGTGGAGAAATCCCGGGCATTGTCGGCCAGACCGATCACCGTCCGGATATGCTCCAGATGCCGGTCGAACCGTCCCTCCAGCCCGCAGATCATGGCATCGGCATCGCTGCGCTGGACCGCCAGTGTCGCGATCACGGTCGGGCGGGTGCGGACGAGGGTGCGTGCCCGGTCGGCAGTCACACCCTGTCGCCAGGCCCGCTCCAGGTAGGTATCGACGTAGGACCGATAGCGCGGATCGCTCTCCGGATTCACCAGTTCGAAGTCGGCTCCTGGCCGGATCGTGAGTCCGAAGCGCTCCAGCCGCTGGTTCACGACTTCCGGCCGACCGATCAGGATGGGCGTGGCAATCCGTTCCTCGAGGGCCACCTGGGCCGCGCGCAGCACGCGTTCGTCCTCACCCTCCGCATAGATCACCCGGCGCGGGGCTGACTTCGCCTGGGCAAAGATCGGCTTCATGATCAGGCCGGAGCGGAAGACGAAACGTTCCAGCCGCTCCTCGTAGGCCGCGTAGTCGGCAATCGGCAGGGTGGCGACACCGCTGGCCTCTGCCGCCCGGGCGACGGCGGGGGCAATCTTCAGGATCAGGCGCGGGTCGAACGGGTTCGGGATCAGCGATCCGCGCCCGAACAGCTCCGCCTCGCCGCTGTAGGCCTTGGCCGCCACATCGGACGGGGCGGCATGGGCCAGTTCGGCAATGGCCTCGACAGCGGCCAGTTTCATGGCCTCGTTGATGGCGGTCGCGCCGACGTCCAGGGCGCCGCGAAAGATATAGGGAAAGCAGAGTACGTTATTGACCTGATTGGGAAAATCCGAACGTCCTGTGCAGATCATCATGTCCGGCCGCACCTCGCGTGCGACGTCCGGCATGATCTCCGGCGTCGGGTTCGCCAGTGCCAGAACCAGCGGGTCCTTCGCCATCTTCTTCAGCAGTTCCGGTTTCAGGACACCGGCCGCCGACAGGCCAAGGAAGATATCCGCCCCTTCGATCACGTCGGCCAGGGTGAGTGCGTCCGTTTCCTGCGCGAACACGGACTTCCAGCGGTCCATCAGCACCTCGCGACCCTTGTAGACAACGCCTTCGATGTCGGTGACCCAGATGTTCTCCCGCTTCGCGCCGAGGGAGACGAGGATGTTGAGACAGGCGAGTGCCGCCGCCCCGGCCCCGGAGGCAACGATCTTCACATCGGCCAGGTTCTTGTTCGCGATCTGCATGGCGTTCAGCGCGGCGGCGCCGACGATGATGGCCGTGCCGTGCTGATCATCGTGAAACACCGGAATGCCCATGCGCTGCTTCAGTTGCTCTTCGATCTCGAAGCATTCCGGCGCCTTGATATCCTCCAGATTGATGCCGCCCCAGCTTTTTCCCAGCAGCTTCACGCAGTTGATAAAGGCGTCG
>CAXBNO010000643.1:0-2000 GCA_963976775.1 uncultured Kordiimonadales bacterium | reverse complement strand
GGCGAGCGGAGGAAGCCGAAACCGTCGGAAAGGATCTCCAGCACGCCGACGCCGGTGATTTCCTCACCATCCTCGGCAAGCTGCTTCAGGATCGCGAACAGCATGTCCTGCTTGCGCATGGTGGACGCGTTCTCGATCTCCAGCTCTTCGGCCATGGAGAGCAGTTCCGTGGGAGTCTTGGCCTTCAGTACACCTAGATTCATTGCAACCATCAAATCTGGAAGGGGTCAGGGTCCGGAGCCCAATTCAGGCCCGGTATCTGTTCATCAGCGGATGTCGGAAGTCCGGGATCGCCTGGCAAAGGGCTGGCGCGTGTCCGGTTCCGGATAAGGAATGGCGTCACGGCAGGGCCGCAACTGACTTTTCCATACACCGTTCAGACATGGCTGCAAACCGAAAATGACGCAGGAGACGCCCTCGCGCGGGCGTTCTGCGGCGATCCGGCGCTTCAGCGCAGCCAGATCGGCTGCTTCACCGCGGTGTCCAGGAAGGCCCGGTGTGCCTCCGCCTCCGCCGATGGCAGCGGCGGGTGAGGCCGCGGTTCCCGCGCAACGCGGCGGATGGTACCGCCTTCACTGCCGGAGCCCGAGGCGCCGAAGGTCAGCCCGGCCTGGGTGGCGCTGACCAGGTGATAGTAGACATCGGCCAGCAGGCGGGAGTCGATCAGCGCCCCATGCAGGTTGCGCGACGAGGTATCGACGTCGAAGCGGCGACAGAGCGCGTCCAGGCTGGCGGGGGAGCCGGGGAACTTCCTGCGGGCGATGGCCAGCGTGTCGATGGCCTGATCCATCGGCAGCACCGAGCGCCCGGCGGCTTTCAGCTCCCAGTTCAGGAACTTCATGTCGAAGGCCGCATTGTGGATAACCAGTGGATCATCGCCGATGAAACGGATGAAATCCTCCGCGATGTCAGCGAAGACGGGCTTGTCCTGCAGCATCTCGTCGGAGATGCCGTGCACCTTGAACGCGCCCTCGTCCATCATCCGTTCGGGATTGATGTACTGGTGCCAGGTCGCCCCGCTCCAGACCCGGTCGACCAGTTCGAGACAGCCGATCTCGACGATGCGGTGACCATCCTTCGGGTCCAGACCCGTGGTTTCCGTATCCAGGACGATCTCGCGCATCGGGGGACCCCATCATCTGGTGTTCATCAGGGGGCAGAACCTACCATATCGGGAAGAGGCCTGTCAGCCCTGCGCGGCCAGCCTCGCGCGCATCTGCGCCACCAGCGCCCGAACCTGCGCCTCCGTCTCCGCTAGGCTCACACTGGTGTCGATGACATGGTCGGCGCGGGCACGCTTTTCCGCATCCGGTGTCTGGCGGGCCAGGATGGCCTCGAACTTGGCCGCTGACATGCCGGGACGGGCCAGCACCCGCGCGCGCTGCTGTTCGGCGGAGGCACTGACGACGACAACCGCATCCACCTTCTTCTCGCCGCCGGTCTCGAACAGCAGCGGCACATCGACCACGACGATGTCGGCACCGGCCGCATCCGCCTCGGCCCGGAACGCAGCGCGGTGTTCGCCCACCAGCGGATGCACGATCTTCTCCAGATCGCGGATGGCGGCGTCGTTGCCGACAACTTCCGCACTCAGCCGCTCCCGATCAACGGCACCATCGACGACCGCACCGGGGAAGCGCGCCCGCACCGGCTCCACCGCCGGGCCGCCCCGGGCGTAGATCTCGTGCACGGCCGCGTCGGCATCCCATACCGGTACACCTGCGGCACGAAACATTTCCGCCGTGGCGGATTTCCCCATGCCGATAGACCCCGTCAGGGCCACAACATATGCCATCACTTCCCCCCCAGAACATGTGCACGCAGAGCGTCCGTCACCGCGACCTCGCGACCGAAGAAGGCACGGAACGCCGGTACGGCCTGATGCAACAGCATGCCCAGCCCGTCAACCGTCCTGAGACCCCGCTGCCGCGCAGCCCGCAACAGGGGGGTTTCCAGCGGCACATAGACAATGTCATGCACCCAGGCCGTGTCCGGCAGAC
>CAXBNO010000642.1:0-2005 GCA_963976775.1 uncultured Kordiimonadales bacterium | reverse complement strand
CGGCACAGAACCGTCCGCCCGCGCCGGTCAGCAGCACGGCGGCGATGGCGTCATCCGCCTCCACCCCCGCGATGGCCCGGCCCAGCGCCGCCGCCGCCTTCGGGTCCAGCGCGTTGCGGGCCTGCGGGCGGTCGATGGTGATGGTGGCAATGGCGCTGTCGCGGGTCAGCAGGATGCCGTCGGTCATGGGGGTGACCTCAGTTGGCGGGGCCGTCGGTGCCGTCGGCACCCAGCAGTTCCACCATGTCGCGCAGCGCGTCCTTGGCGGCGGAACCCAGCGTGGTCTGCATCGACTGCACCAGGGTGGCCATGACGGCGGCGGAGAAGATCTCCCGGTCCAGCCCCTGCTCAGCGCATTCCTCCAGCGCCTTGTCGAGGTTGCGGGTGATGATTTCGGCGGCTTCCGCCAGCTTCTGCGGGGTCGCGGGGTCGTCGAACGTGTTCACGGTGTCTGCTCCGGCTGAAATGCGTGGTTGCCGTCAACAGAGCCGATAACGACCGTCCCGACAACCACCAAGGAAGCTTGCCGATATTCCCTGCTTGGGCTAGAGCGGTACAATGTTTGATCGCATCACCGGCCCACTCCCCCACCCGGCCACCCATAAGGATCCATCATTTGATGGATCGATCTAGGCGCAGGGGATGACACGCGAAACCGGCATCGGCGAATGGCAGGCGGTCGCCCGGGCAGGGGATCTGGCCCTGGCGGACGGGCGGCTCCACGCGCTGCCGCACCGCAATCTGGCCGGGGACCTGCTGGCCATCGATATCATCAGCCGGACAGGGACGGTGCGCCGCTGGCGCACGGGCCGGGATGGTGCGCTCGCCCTTGCCTCGGCCCTGCCGGGTGACAGCGGCCCGGCGCTGATGGCGGCGCTGCGGGGGATCGAGGCGGCGACCGCCCGGCGTCAGGCCGCGCCCGCCCGCGTCATGGGCATCGTCAACGTCACGCCGGACAGCTTCTCCGACGGAGGTCTCGCCGCCGGGCATGACGCGGCCATCGCGCGGGGGCGGCTGCTGGCGGCGGAGGGGGCGACGATCATCGACGTCGGTGGTGAATCCACCCGACCGGGCGCTGAACCGGTGGCGGAGGCGGAGGAATGGCGACGGGTCGAGCCAGTGCTGCGGGCGCTGCTGGCCGACGGGCTGACGGTCTCCATCGACACCCGCAAGGCCGGGATCATGACCGCCGCCGCCGGACTGGGCGTGCCGATCATCAATGACGTCAGCGCACTGGGTCACGATCCTGCGTCACTCGGGGCCGCCGCCGCGACCGGCGCGGATATCGTGCTGATGCATTCACAGGGCGATCCGACGGTGATGCAGCAGAACCCGACCTATGACGACGTGGTGCTGGATGTCTTCGACGAACTGCGGCTGCGGATCGACGCCTGCGTTGCCGCGGGAATCCCGCAGGCGCGGCTGATTGCCGATCCGGGCATCGGTTTCGGCAAGACCTTCCCGCAGAACCTGGCCCTGCTGCGGCATCTGCCGCTGTTCGAGGGACTGGGCGTGCCGTTGCTGGTGGGGGCGAGCCGCAAGGGCTTCATCGGCTGGCTGACCGGGGTGAAGACTGCCGGGGACCGGCTGGGCGGATCGCTGGGGGCGGCGCTGTTCGCCGCAGCGGCGGGGGCGGACATCCTGCGGGTTCACGATGTGCGTGAAACGGTCGAGGCGATGACCGTCCTGGGTGCCGCTGCCCATGGACAAGCCCCTCCCGGTTCTGCGTAATCTCCGGGTGGGTGAGGAAATGTCATGACGAAGCAATTTGCCGGATAGATGAGATGACGCGGAAACTCTTTGGAACGGACGGGATCAGGGGCCGGGCCAACACGGCCCCGATGACGGCGGAGACGGCGCTGGCTGTCGGTCTGGCGGCAGGGCGCATCTTCACCCGTGGCGCGCACAAGCATCGGGTGGTGATCGGCAAGGACACGCGCCTGTCCGGCTACATGCTGGAGCCGGCGCTGGCTGCGGGCTTTACCTCCGTCGGCATGGACGTGGT
>CAXBNO010000641.1:0-2006 GCA_963976775.1 uncultured Kordiimonadales bacterium | reverse complement strand
CCTGCAATGGGCGATGCAGAAGCGGCGTCGCGAGGCCGGGGACTTTCCGGGCGGGGAGCGCATCCTGCGCGAACTGGCCGAGGGGCCGTCGCGCCGCCGGGTGGGTCTGAAACCCGAAGGTCGTGCCCCCATCCGCGAGGGCGCCACCATTCTCGACGCCGATGGCGCGAACGTCGGTGCAATCACCTCCGGCGGCTTCGGTCCCAGTGTCGGCGGACCCGTCGCCATGGGCTATGTCGAGGCCAGGCTGTCGGAACCCGGGACGGCGCTGTTCGCGGAGCAGCGGGGCAAGTCACTGCCGCTGCAGGTCGCGACGCTGCCGTTCTCACCCCACAATTACAGACGCTGAAACCAGACAGGAACCGAACCCCGTCACATGCCGCGCAGGAGGGCATCAATGTCAGATCGCAAGTACACCAAGGATCACGAATGGATCGACGTTTCCGGGGGGGAGGCCACCATCGGGATCAGCGACTACGCGCAGGACCAGCTTGGCGATGTCGTCTATGTCGACCTGCCGGACGTTGGCCAGCAGGTGGAGAAGGGGGCGGAGGCCGCCGTCATCGAGTCGGTCAAGGCCGCGAGCGAGGTCTATGCCCCGGCGACTGGTGAGGTCACGGCACGGAACGATGCGCTGGATGACAATCCGGCGCTGGTGAACGAAAGCGCCGAGGGTGATGGCTGGTTCTATCGCATGAAGCTGTCGAACATGTCCGACCTCGACGGTCTGATGGATGCCGAAGCCTATGCCGCTTATCTGGAGGCGCTGGACTGATGCGCTATCTCCCCCAGACGCCCGACGACCGGGCCGCGATGCTGTCGGCCATCGGTGTCGGCAATATTGATGAACTGTTCCGCGACGTGCCTGCCGCGGTTCTGAATGCACCCATCGACAGCCTGCCCGACCATCAGGGGGAGATGGCGGTGGAGCGGCATTTCCAGGGCTTCGCGCGGGAGAATCTGAGTCCGGCAAGTGCCCCGTGCTTCATCGGGGCCGGGGCCTATCACCATCATGTCCCGGCAACGGTGGACCATCTGATCCAGCGGTCGGAGTTCCTGACCTCCTACACGCCCTATCAGCCTGAAATCAGCCAGGGGACCCTGCAGTACCTGTTCGAGTTCCAGACCCAGGTGGCGTTGCTGACCGGCATGGATGTGGCCAATGCCTCCATGTACGACGGCGCGACGGCGACATCGGAAGCGGTGCTGATGGCGCATCGGATCACCAAGCGGAAGAAGTCGGTTCTCTCCGGTCGGCTGCATCCGCACTATCGGGAGACGACCGAGACCCTGTTGCGGTTCACACCCTATGACCTGGAGGTCCGTGATCCGGTCATCGGTGGCCAGGGCGGCCTGGCGGAGGCCATCGACAAGGACACGGCCTGTGTCGTTGTCCAGAATCCGGACGTGTTCGGAGAGTTCAAGGATCTCACGGACCTGGCCGAAGCCTGCCACGCGCAGGGCGCCCTGCTGATCGTGGCGGTGACGGAGGTCGTCTCGCTCGGCCTGGTCACCCCACCCGGTGCCATGGGGGCCGATATCGTGACCGCGGAGGGCCAGAGCCTCGGCGTGCCGCTCTCCTTCGGTGGCCCGCACGTGGGTCTGTTTGCCTGCCGCCAGAAGTATGTGCGCCAGATGCCGGGCCGTCTGGCCGGTGAAACGCTCGATGCCGACGGCAAGCGCGGCTACGTCCTGACCCTGAACGCGCGGGAGCAGCATATCCGGCGCGAGAAGGCGACGAGCAACATCTGCACCAACGCCGGGCTCTGTGCGCTGGCGTTCTGCATTCATGTCACCCTGCTGGGTGAAGCGGGGATGACCGGTCTGGCGGAAGTCAATCACCGCACCGCCTCCCTGCTGGCGGAACGGCTGTCCGCCCTGCCGGAGGTGAAACTGCTGACGGAGCATTTCTTCAACGAGTTCGCGCTCGACATCGGGCGACCCGCCGCGCCGGTCGTGGAGGCTCTGGCGGCGCTCGGTATCCTGGGCGGAGTCCCGGCGTCGCG
>CAXBNO010000640.1:0-2019 GCA_963976775.1 uncultured Kordiimonadales bacterium | reverse complement strand
TGATGCGTCCGCGATCCATGGCATTGTCGATGGCATCCACCTGCTTGTCGCGCCACATGGGACGCACCGCCCCCTCCAGCGCCAGCGCCTTGATGGTGGTGCGATTGGCGATGATGTCCGCCAGGAAGGCATCGCGACCGATGGAGGTGCTGCGTTCCCTGTTGGCCGCAGCACCGATGGCGAAGCCCGACCGCAGGGCAAAGAGGACGAACACCGCCGCCGCCACCAGCACGACCCAGACCAGCGGCTCCGCAATGACATAGATGATGGCAATGAACATGACGGCGAATGGCAGGTCCACCAGCATGATCACGGGTGGACCGGCAACGGCGTTGCGGACCATGTCCGAATCACGGAACAGGCCCTGCCAGAAGGCCGCAGGCCGGGACTCCAGTACGCGAAGTGGCATGCGGCCCAGCTTCTCGAACAGCACCTGCCCGAAATGCAGGTCAAAGCGCAACGACGCGCGCTGCACCGCGCGGCTGCGGGTCTGGCGCAGCAGGAAATCGAACAGGATCACGATGGCCATGCCGATGGCCAGACCCTGCAGCGTCGTCAGCCCGGCCTTGGCCACAACCCGGTCATAGACCTGCAACACGAAGACCGGCACGGCCAGCGCCAGGACATTGATGAACAGGCTGAGCAGCAGCAGTTCGCCCGTGGCGGGCCAGACCGGCCTGATCAGAGCCCTGAAACCGCCCTGTGTCGCCGGTTCAGCCATTTATCGTTCCAGTTCCCGTATCAGTTTCTGGTACTTGGGTCGCGCCGGTCAGAATTCCTGGCCACCGGCGGATGAGAAGAAGGTGATGTCGTTCTGCGCCACCGTCGCACCGTTCATGTCCGCGATGACCTGGTAGCCATCGGTCGTCAGGTCGTCGTCGAAGATCAGGTGCGTGCCATCGAAGATATAGGCGGAAGACCCCACGGAGCCGCTGTTGGTCCCGTCGTAGGCAACACTGATCGACTCGAAGGTCGTGACCTCGCCGTCGATGAACTGGAAGCCGCCATCCTCGTCAAACGAGAGCAGGTCGGTGCCGGTCTCGAAATCATCGATCAGATCCACCGCCTGACCAGACGCACTCACCGTGATGTTGGCGTTGATCGACGTGATGTCCAGCAGGGTCTCGTGACTGAACTCGTCACTGCCGGCACCGCCGACCAGGGTGTCCGCACCGCCGCTGCCAATCAGCAGGTCATCGCCCGCCTCACCCTGCAACTGCTCATCGGCATCGGAGCCGACGATATCATCATTGGCCAGCGTGCCGACCACGCGCTCGATACTGGTCAGCGAATCGCTGTCACCGAAGGAATCTGTCGCGGTTCCGGCCCGCAGATCGACCGTGATGCCCAGGATGCCCGTCTCGTTGTCGTAGGCCACCGCGTCGAAACCATCACCACCGTTGATGGTGTCGTTGCCGGCATCACCCTGCACGCTGTCATCACCTGCCCCCAGATCGAGCAGCCCGTCACCGTCGCCGCCGATCAACGTGTCATTGCCGTCACCGCCGAACAGGCTGTCGAGACCGCCGAGGCCGCCATGCAGGGTATCATTCCCGGCGTTGCCGATCAGGGTATCGTTGAGGACACCGCCAACCAGTTCGTCATTTCCGGAGCCGCCGGTCAGGCTGACGAATTCGAACCCGGAGACTGTCTTCGAATCGCCGATCTGATTGATGATCGTCGCCTGGGTGATGTCATTGTCGGTGCCCTGCGTTATCACGCTGTTCACATTGCCGGAGAAGTCGGCGATCAGCAGGTCGATGCCGGCGCCGCCCGACAGCGTGTCATTGTTGGTGCCGGCGTTGATGGTGTCATCGCCAAGCCCGCCATCGATCGTGTCGCTCAGGTCGATGGCCGAGAAATCGACACTGTCGTTGCCGGAGCCAAGCGTGGCGTTCAGCGCCTCGATGGAGGTGATCGAGGTGCCGTCCGCGAACAGGTCCGTGCCGTCATCCGCCGCCAGCACCATGTCCTCGCTGATCGAGGAGAAGTCACCCGCCAGCCGGTCCGTGCCGGTGC
>CAXBNO010000639.1:0-2021 GCA_963976775.1 uncultured Kordiimonadales bacterium | reverse complement strand
GTCGAGACCGCAGCATGCTGGATACGCTCCGCCGCCTGGCGCAGCGGTGGCAGAGACTCCGCGACGCGCCCCCCCTCCAGCAGGATCTGCCCGCGCAGTTCGACGAAATAGTCATTGTCGGGATAGGCCGCGATCAGTGCATCGATCTCGGTCAGGGCCTCGTCCGTCCGGGCAAGCCGCATGAACGCGACAGAGCGGGCGTAGCGCGCCACATCAGAGGTATCCTCCGGTGGATAATCCCGCATTACGTCGCGCGGTTCCCGCACGAATCCGGCGAGCTTGGCCCGCATCAGTTCGTGCGCACGCACCATGTCCGGCGGATCCTGCCGGTCTGCCAGCGGCGACTTCGAGACCCGGTTCTCCAGTGCCTCGATACGCTCGAAGCTGACCGGATGGGTGCGCAGGTAGCTGTTGCCGCCCCGGTCGCCGATCAGAAAGGACTGCTGGTCCAGCACGTTCAGGAACTCGACGATGCCTTTCGGTGACCACCCTGCCCGCTCCATCAGGTCGACAGCGGCCTGGTCGGCGGCGGATTCCTGATTGCGGGAATAGGCGAGGAACAGGCCGGTTCCGGCACTGGACCCGCCCGCGATCAGCCCGCCCGCCGCGCGACCGTTGCCGGCGGCGGCAGCCGCGATGCCGCCCAGCAGGGCCGCAATGATCGACAGGGTCTGGGCATTGGCCAGCGCCTCCGCCGTGCGGGACAGGTGACCGCCACGGATATGACCGGTTTCATGCGCCAGAACACCAACGAGCTGGCGCGGCAGTTCGGTCTTCAGGATCAGCCCGGTGAAGACGAAGATCCGCTGTCCCCCGGCGACGAACGCGTTCAGCGACGGGTCGTTGACCAGATAGGTGCGCGCTACCCGCGGGTCCAGATTTGCGGCCTGGAACAACGGCTTGGCGTAGCGCGCCAGGATATGCTCTATTTCCGCGTCCCGCACCAGATTGAGGGAGCGGTTCTGGGCATGGGTCGGCAGGGTGAACAGCAGCATCAGGGCCAGCGCCGAACAGATGCTGGCAATCTGTCCACGCGGGCCCCGGCCGCATGTCAGCGACTGCAGTCGGTTCAGACGTCGCACCTTGGCGGTACTCCTCGGGACAGGTTCGTCGGGCTGACGATGATATTGAAGGAAAAGATGGCATGAAAGTGTCCAAGCGCGGTGCCGTTCCGCCATTCTACGTGATGGAAGTCATGAAAGCGGCGGCGCAGCGGGAGGCGGAGGGCAAGCCCGTGCTGCATCTGGAAGTCGGGCAACCCTCCACCCCCGCACCATCCGGCGTGCTGAAGGCGGCCATCGCGGCGGCCGAGGGACAGCGGCTCGGCTATACCGATGCGCTGGGCATTCCGGAACTGCGCGCCCGCATCGCGCGCCATTATCGCGACTACTACGGGGTACGGATTCCGGCGGAGCGGATTGCCGTCACCACGGGATCATCGGGCGCGTTCCTGCTGTCCTTCCTCGCCTCCATGGACGCCGGCGACCGGATCGCGCTGGCGGAGCCGGGCTATCCGGCCTATCGCAACATCCTGACCTCGCTGGATATCGAGGCAGTGGGCGTGCCGACCGGACCAGCGACACGGTTCCAGCCGACACCCGAACTGCTCGACCATGTGGAGGGCCCGCTGGATGCCCTGCTGGTGGCCACGCCGGCCAACCCGACCGGCACCATGCTGGACACGGAGTCGATGCGCGCCCTGGTCAGCTATTGCGATCAGCGCGACATGCGGCTGATCGTGGACGAGATCTATCACGGCATCACCTATCACGGCCCCGCGGTCACGGCGGCGGCGCTGAGTGACCGGGTGATCATCATCAACAGCTTCTCGAAGTACTTCTCCATGACCGGCTGGCGGCTCGGCTGGATGGTGGTGCCGGAGGACCTGCACCGTTCCGTGGAATGCCTGGCGCAGAACCATTTCATTTCGCCACCGGCCCTGTCGCAGCATGCCGCCATCGCCGCCTTCGACTGCCACGACGAGGTGGAGGCGAACATGGCACGGTACCGCCAGAACCGGG
>CAXBNO010000638.1:0-2022 GCA_963976775.1 uncultured Kordiimonadales bacterium | reverse complement strand
TGGATGATGGCGCCTGGGGCAACGACGTGGTGCCGGTCGACGAATTGTTCTGATGCGGCAGCGGCGCTCGCGCAGTCGGTCGGAGACCCTTCCGCAGGATTACAGGGCGTCCGATGATCTTCCAGCCGACATGGATGCATTCATCGAGGAAGCGGCACGGCTGATCTGCGAGGAAGGGTACGCCGACTACCGGGCCGCCAAACAGAGAGCTGCCGAAGACCTGCGTTTGACGCTCAGCCCCAACGCCGTGGACAGCCGGAAGATCGAACTCCGCGTGCTGCAACGGCAGGAGTTGTTTGGGGGACAGGAATACCGGCAAACCCTGCTGGATATGCGCAAGGCCGGCCTGAGCCTGATGTCGCTCTTGCGGGACTTTGACCCGCGTCTTGCTGGCAGCTGCGTCAGCGGCGCCATCGGCCTTGGCCATAACGTTCAGATTCACGTGATTGCCGAGCCGGCGGAGAGCGTGGACATTCACCTCATCAACCGCAACATCGCCTTCGAACAGGACGAGCGTCGCTACCGCATGGCCGATGGCCGCGAGTACCTGATCCCACTCTTGCATCTGGCCAGCGGCGACATTCCCGCCGATGTGGCTGTCTTTGCCGAAGATTCTCGGCGCAACCCGCCCCTGTCCCGCATCGATGGCCGACCAGCGAAGCGCCTTGACCTGGGTCAGCTAAAGGCACTCCTGAGTCAGGCTGACGCTACGCCCATCGAGCGCTGATCAATCTCGGCGGGGGGGCACAAAAAAAACCCCGCCGAAGCGGGGTTTCTCAATCTGCGCTTGCTTGCTCAGCGACCGCTGATGTCACTCACGTCACGCTGATCAGCGCCGGTATACACCTGACGCGGACGACCTATGCGCATGGACGGATCGGACACCATCTCGATCCAGTGCGCTACCCAGCCCACGGTACGAGCCACGGCGAACATCGGGGTGAACATGTTCACGGGGATGCCGAGAGCCTTGTAGATGATGCCGGAGTAGAAATCGACATTCGGGTAGAGCTTGCGCTCCTTGAAGTAGTCGTCATTCAAGGCGATCTCTTCAAGCTTCATGGCCAGTTCCAGCTGCGGGTCCTGCACATTCAGCGCCTTGAGCACCTTGTGGCATTCGCCGCGGATGATGGTCGCACGCGGATCGTGGTTCTTGTAGACACGATGGCCGAAGCCCATCAGGCGTACGCCCTCTTCCTTGTTCTTGACCTTGTCCATGAACCCCTGGACGTGCTTCACATCGCCGATTTCATCCAGCATCTTCAGCACGGCTTCGTTGGCGCCACCGTGTGACGGCCCCCACAGGGCAGCGATGCCCGAAGACATAGCAGCGTAAGGGTTGCAGCCGGTGGAACCAGCCAGACGCACCGTGGAGGTCGAGGCATTCTGCTCATGATCGGCGTGCAGGATGAAGAGCACGTCCATGGCCTTGGCGGCCACCGGATTGACCTCGTAGGGCTCTGCCGGCACGGCGAACATCATCTGCAGCAGGTTGGAGCAATAGTCCAGGTTGTTCTGCGGATACATGAACGGCTGGCCGTAATACTTCTTGTAGGCCGCTGCTGCGATGGTTGGGATCTTGGCAATCATGCGATGCGCAAAAATCTCGCGGTGCCGCGCATCCTTGTTATTAGTGGTGTCGTGATAGAACGCCGACAACGAGCCCACCACGCCGGTCAGCATGGCCATGGGATGCGCGTCGTAATTGAAGCCGCTGAACAGGTTCTTCAGCGACTCGTTGATCATCGTGTGCTTGCGGATGTTGCTGTCGAAGTTTTCCAGCTGCGTCTTGTCTGGAAGTTCGCCATTGAGGATCAGGTAGGCAACTTCGATGAAGTTGCACTTCTCCGCCAGCTGCGACACCGGATAGCCGCGATACAGCAGAACACCTTCGTCACCGTCGATGTAGGTAATCGAAGACTGCGTCGAGCAGGTGGAGGTGAAGCCCGGATCGTAGGTGAACACACCTGCCTTGCCATAGACCTTGCCCACATCGAGCCCGACCGGGCCCAAAGTGCCCTT
>CAXBNO010000637.1:0-2024 GCA_963976775.1 uncultured Kordiimonadales bacterium | reverse complement strand
AAACAGCGGATCCTTCTCGCCCGATCCCGGCGGTGGCGGCATGTCCTGCATCGCGTTCAGGTCGCCACCAGCGGAGAAATTGCCCCCAGCTCCGCGCAGGACCACCACGCGTACAGCCATATCGGCCTTCGCGCGCGACAGCACATCGCCGATCTCCCGCATCATGGGGTGGGTCAGTGCATTGCGCGCGGCAGGGCGGTTGAAGGTGACGAACAGGCGCGTGCCGCGCCGTTCCACCCGCAGATCGCGATAATCCGGATAGGTTCCGTCAGCCAAGTATCCAAGTCCTCCCCGCCGCTGAATAGAGCATGGGGGACACGGAATCGGCAACCGGATGGATGATCAGATCGCAGGTGGCTCGAATGCATAGCCCGCAGAGCGCACGGTGCGGATCACATCACCACCCTTGCCCACGTTGACCGCCTGGCGCAGACGGCGGATGTGGACATCGACCGTCCGCTCCTCGATCTCCGACTCGTTGCCCCAGACGGCATCCAGCAGTTGCGAACGGGAGAGCACACGTCCCGGATGCTCCATGAAATGCCGCAGCATGCGAAACTCGGTCGGGCCGAGGTGCAGCGGCATGCCATCGCGGGTGACGCGATGGGCGGTGAGGTCCATGGCGAGATCGCCGCGCACGATCTGCTCCTCCGTCAGGATCGGGCGCAGCCGACGCAGTACCGCCTTCACCCGTGCGATCAGTTCGTTGGTGGAGAAGGGCTTGGTGACATAGTCATCGGCCCCGGCATCGAGACCACGAATACGGTCATCTTCCTCCCCCCGCGCGGTCAGCATGATGACCGGCAGGTTGCGGGTGGCGGCGCGATGGCGGATTTCCTTGCAGACCTGCAGCCCGGACATGTTGGGCATCATCCAGTCAAGGATCACCAGATCTGGCAATTCCTCGTCCAGATGCATCATCACCTCACCACCGTCATCGACCTGGGTGACGCGAAACCCGCCAGCTTCCAGATTGTAGCTCAGGGTGGCGAGCAGGGCCGGTTCATCCTCGGCTATCAGTACATGGGCCTGCATCGGTCAACTCACGCGTTGTCTTCGGTCATGGGAACATCTGTCAGGCTCGTCATGTCGCGTTTCGGGCGCTCCTGCTCCATGCGTTCGCCCTCGGCGACGAAGTGGATCGTCTCCGCGACATTGGTCACCAGATCGCCCATCCGCTCGATGTTCTTGGCGACGAACAGCAGGTGGGTGGCCGCGCTGATGTTGCGCGGGTCTTCCATCATGTAGGTCAGCAATTCGCGGAACAGGCTGTTGTAGCTCTCGTCCACTTCCGCATCCTGCACCCAGACGGCCTTAGCCATGTCCGCATCACGGTTCACGAAGGCCTTCAGCACGCCATCCAGCATGCGCTGCACCAGTTCCGCCATGCGGGGAATCGAACTGGTGGCGCGGATCGGCGGAGACTGGTTCACGACCAGTGTCCGCTTCGCGATGTTCTTGGCATAGTCGCCGAACCGTTCCAGATCGCCGGCGATCTTGATGACCGACACAATGATACGCAGGTCACCAGCCATGGGCTGACGCAGGGCCAGCGTGCGGACCGCCAGATCGTTGATCCGCTCCTCGAGCGCGTCGACTTCCCTGTCCTGGGCGATCAGGTCCTCGGCGGAATCGCTGTCGCGTTTCACCATGGCCCGGATCGCGCCGGAGAGCTGGATCTCGATCCGGCCGCCCATTTCCAGCACCAGATTGTTGAGCTGCTCCAGCTCGTCCTCATAGGCCGACATGATGTGCGGCGAGGAATTGCCTTCGTTTGTCGCCATGGTTCCTGCCTCCAGCAGATTGTCGTGCCTCAGCCGATACGGCCGGTGATGTAGGATTCGGTGCGCTTGTCCCTGGGCGAGGTGAATATCTGGTCCGTCGGGCCAAATTCCACCAGATTGCCCAGATGGAAGAACGCCGTGCGCTGCGAGACGCGCGCGGCCTGCTGCATCGAATGGGTGACGATGACGATCGTGTAGTTCTCCCGCAGGTCGTCGATCAGTTCCTCGATCCGCGCCGTC
>CAXBNO010000636.1:0-2030 GCA_963976775.1 uncultured Kordiimonadales bacterium | reverse complement strand
CCCAACGCCGCGCGGATCCATCACGATCAGCTTGCCGCCGCGCTTGGCGAACTGCTTGAAGTAGGTGGCGGCGACCGGGTGGTTCTCTACCGGGTTGGCACCAATCACGATGGCGCAGTCGGCGTTCTCGATCTCGTTGAATGTCGCTGTCACGGCACCGGAACCGACATTCTCCATCAGCGCGGCAACGGACGACGCGTGGCAGAGTCGGGTGCAGTGATCGACATTGTTGTGGCCGAAGCCCTGGCGGATCAGCTTCTGGAACAGGTAGGCCTCTTCGTTGGAACACTTGGCGGAGCCGAACCCGGCAATGGTCTGCCCGCCGCCGCTGTCGCGCAGGCTGGCCATGCCGCCGACAGCGCGTTCCAGGGCTTCTTCGCGGGCGCGTCGTCGCGACGGATCAGCGGCTTCTTCAGGCGATGCGGGTGATCGACATAGTCGAAGCCGAAGCGACCCTTCACGCAGAGCCGCTGTTCATTGGCCGGCCCATCGACACCATCGACCCAGGCGATCCGGTCATCGCGGATCTTGAAACTGAGCTGGCAGCCGACACCGCAATAGGGGCAGACGGATTTCACCTCGCGGTCGTAGGCAGCGGAGTCGCCGGCCTCCGCCGCGTCGAGGGCCATCGCGGGCATCAGCGCACCGGTGGGGCAGGCCTGCACGCATTCACCGCAGGCAACACAGGTGCTGCTGCCCATCGGATCATCGAAGTCGAAGCTGATCGCGGCGTCATGACCCCTGTAGGCCATGCCGATCACGTCATTGACCTGAACCTCCCGGCAGGCACGGACGCAGAGGTTGCAATGGATGCAGGCATCCAGATTGACCCGCATCGCCACGTGGGAGCCGTCGAGCAGGGGAACACGGTCCTGCTCCAGTGCCGGGTAGCGACTTTCCGAAACACCCTGCAGGTCGGCCATCTGCCAGAAGTGGGAGGAGCGGTCGTGCGCGCCTTCCCGCTCCGGCTGGTCGGCCAGCAGCATCTCGATGATCGACTTGCGGGCGCTGGTGGCCCGGTCCGTTGCGGTCTTCACCACCATTCCGTCTGTCGGTGTGCGGATGCAGGAAGCGGCGAGGGTGCGCTCGCCGTCGATTTCCACCATGCAGGCCCGGCAGTTGCCATCAGCGCGATAGCCCGGCTGGTCGGCGTGGCAGAGATGCGGGATCAGCGTGCCCTCGCGCTTCGCGATCTCCCAGATGGTTTCACCGGCGGCGGCCGAAACTTCACGACCGTCGAGCGAGAACAGGATTCGGTCAGCCATGTCAGTGACTCCCATGCGCATGGCCGTAACCACGCAGACGTTTGTATGCCGCGCGTTGCTCGGCCGTCAGGACCGGCGCTACCTCGAGATGAGCCAGAAGATGGGTTGCCCTGAGTTCGCTGCGCAGCCCCTCGGCGGCAGCCAGACGTGCGTTCAGGGTTTCCCGATCTGCGACCGCTTCCCTGAACAGCGCGTCGATCCCGGCTTCCGCCGCGATCAGGGCGTGACCGAGTTCGCGGGCCCTGGCCTGCATGCGCTCGAACGAACGCTGCGCGGCGTCGCGTTGTTTCCCAGAAAGGTCGAGGTCGTCCGCGAGTTCCAGTACGTGCAGGGGACCGGGATAGCCGTTCAGTTCGGCTGGTCTGGCCAGTCCCCAGCCCTTGCCCAGGCTCAGATCATCAATGTCACTGGCGCTGAGGCTGGCGACCTGGCGGGACTGCTGCCCGGCGTAGGGCGCATGAACATCGTGCATCGCGGTGAAATGCTGAAACCCGAGTGTCCCGGCAATACCCATTACCAGCCCGGCGGCGATCAGGGCGAGGTTTCGCATCAGATCTCCTCCGGGAAGTGTTTCATGGTCAGGCGGATCGGATTTGGTGCGGCCTGGCCCAGCCCGCAGATCGATGCATCGACCAGCGTCTGGCTGAGTTCCTCCAGCAGGCCCTGATCCCATGTTTCAGCCTGCATCAGCTTCACCGCCTTTTCGCAGCCGACACGGCAGGGCGTGCACTGGCCGCAGCTCTCGTCCTCGAAGAAGCGGAGCAT
>CAXBNO010000635.1:0-2036 GCA_963976775.1 uncultured Kordiimonadales bacterium | reverse complement strand
CATATCCGACCCGGCCCGCCGACGCGCACGTCGCGAGGGTGATCACGCTCAGGGATTTCAAGACGGATGTCGGCTACTCCGACCACACCAGCGGCAATGATGCAGCCGTGGTCGCGGTCGCCCTGGGTGCGCGCATCGTCGAGAAGCATTTCACCATCGCCCACGACCACAGCGATTTCCGCGATCACCAGCTCTCGGCCGACCCGGCGGAGATGCAGGAACTGGTGCAGCGCGTGCGCATGACCGAGACCCTGCTGGGTTCCGGCGAAGTTTCCATGGCCGCGATCGAGCGGGATACCGCGCCGCTGGTGCGCCGCTCCATCGCCGCCCGCCACCCGCTTGCTGCAGGCCACGAGGTCGCCGACAGTGATCTGGTCTGGGTTCGCCCCGGTGACGGTCTGCCGCCGGGCCGGGAGCACGAGGTGATCGGCCGTACCCTGATGGCACCGATGGCCATGGGTGACCGTTTCACTGCCGATCTGTTGGGCTGAACGGCCATGTGCGGGATTGCCGGACATTTCGGACCTGACCGACCCTTGCCGCAGCGGGAAACCGCCTGCCTCGAGGCCATGGGACGGCGCGGGCCGGATGCATCGGGCCGCTTCACCGTCGAGATGGGGTCGAACTGGCTGACGCTGCTGCACACACGGCTGGCGATCATCGATCTGGATTCCCGCGCCGATCAGCCGTTTTGCCGCGATGGTCTGACTGTCGTCTTCAACGGCGAGATCTACAATTATGTCGAGGTGCGCCAGACCCTGCGGGCCAGGGGCGTGCGTTTCACCACAGAGTCCGACACGGAAGTATTGCTGGAGGCCTATCGCGCCTGGGGCGACCGGCTGGTGGATCACATCGAAGGCATGTGGGCCTTCGCGCTGCATGATGCCAACCGCCGCCGGCTGTTGATTTCCCGCGATCCGTTCGGGGAGAAGCCGCTCTACTGGCAGGACACGGGGCAGGGGTTCCGTTTCGCTTCGGAGATCAAGGCGCTGGCAGCACTCAATGGTGTGCGCCCGTCCGTCAACGAGGAGACGGTGCGCCGCTATCTCGTGAACGGCTACAAGTCGCTCTACAAGTCCGGTGACCTGTTCCATGCCGGTGTGCACGAACTGCCGCCGGGGCACAATCTGGTCGTGGGCGACAATCGCGGTGTCAGCATCGACGAATACTGGCGGCCCGAGTACCGCCCGGAAGCCGGCATGTCCTTCGGTGCTGCGGTGGAGGGACTGCGGTTCCATCTGGAGGAAAGCATTCGCCTGCGCCTGCGCGCCGACGTGCCGATCGCCTTCTGCCTGTCAGGCGGCGTCGACAGTGCCGCGCTGGCGTCCTTTGCCGCGAAGCGCCATGGCGCGGATGTCGCCGCCTTTTCCATCATCGACCCCGATCCGCGCTATGACGAGAGTGCGAACATTGCCGCGACCGTCCACGACCTGCGCTGTCGTCACCACGAGATCCGGCTGGAACAGGCCTGTGATCTGGATCGCCTAGCCGATCTGGTCGCCTATCATGACAAGCCGGTGATCACCGCGTCCTACTACGTCCACAGCATGCTGTCGGAGGCGATGCGGGCGGAAGGGTTTCGTGTCTCGGTTTCCGGCACCGGCGCGGACGAACTGGTCACCGGCTACTACGACCACTTCAACCTGCAGCTGCAGGCCATGCAGGGGCATCCGGACCGGGCGGCGCGGCGCGCCGACTGGCAGCGTCACGTGCGGCCCATCGTGCGCAATCCGCATCTGCAGGATCCCGACCTCTACAGCGCGCAGCCGCAGTTCCGTGACCACATCTACCTGAACCGCGACGTGTTCTCCGACTATCTGACGACACCGTTCGACGAGCCCTTTACTGAGAGCGCACTGTCAAACGATCTGCTGCGCAACCGGATGCTGAACGAATTGCGGACGGAGGCTGTGCCGATCATCCTGCGGGAGGATGATCTGAACTCCATGCGGTCGTCGGTGGAGAACCGCAGTCCCTACCTGGACCGGAAGCTCTGCGACTTCGCCTACACGATCCCGCCGGAGCACCTGATCCGC
>CAXBNO010000634.1:0-2036 GCA_963976775.1 uncultured Kordiimonadales bacterium | reverse complement strand
GCGCCGGACCGTTCCGTGGCGGTCAGGTTCGGCGGACCATCTTCCGGTTCCGGGGTCGTGATGAAGCCGGCGAACATCGCCGCCGTCTTCTTTCGGATCAGTTCCGCATCCTCGTACCCATCCATGTCGAACAGCTTCACCAGCACCGGCGCCAGCGAAGGAATGCCACGCATCTGACCGGCCCGCAGCGGCTTGAAGACATGCAGGATCTCCGATGCCGGGACACGGATGATCTGTGCCGCATCGAAACTGATCACCGCATCTTCCGGATGCTGGCTGTACATGTGGTAAGCCACCCGCCGCCCGGTGGGGTCCGTCTCGATCCCCTGCCGGATCATGTTCCCCGCCGGCGTCATGCCGTTCAGCTCCAGCGGCACCTGTTCCGGCTCGATCAGCTGCAGATGCACCGGCACGGCATCGGTGTCGTCGGGATCCACATGCAGTTGCCGGACGAAGCATTCCCCGGCCTCGTAGACCTCCCGCGCGACCAGCGCCTGCAGGCCGTAGAAGGTGGTGATGCCGTCACGGTCGGATTCGCCGATCCAGTCATTCCAGACCACCTGTGACGCGGCCTGGAAGGCCGCATCCTCTGCCTGGCTCATCGGCTTGATGCCGGATCCGATGCATTCGGACACCAGGGCCTCGATCCCTGACCGGGCCCAGGAATTGTTGCGCACCAGCTGCCGGACGCGACGGCGGATCGTGCTGACATTGCCGCTGATGACCGCGTTCGGACCACCGGACGAGGCCTGGAACCCGCGCATCCGCCGACCGGTCGAGGATCCTTCATAGGCCTGCCCGAATCCGGCATCTGCCAGCTGCTTCCGACCAGCCGCCGTCAGCCTGATATTCCCCACGCGGGTACGCGCAACGCGGCTCACAGCCCCTTGCCCCCGTAGAAGCGGACGCTGCGGATCGGCTGCACGCTTGTGAGGGCGGCGATCTGCCTGTTCACCCGTGCGATCGCCTGCTGCAGTTCCTCGAACGTCCGGTATTCCACGGTCTGGCCATCCATGGTGACGCGCAGTTCCCCACGCGCCGCCAGTTCCTCCAGCGCGTCACGCCGGGCTTCGAGTTCTGTCTGCGTTGCCATGGTGCTACCTGTTCAGAAGGCTGGATCGGCTGACGGGACCGGAACGCCGTTCCGACGGGCCGGACGGTCCGGCAGTGGTCTCCGGGACAGCCCCCGGCACGGCGGTCATTGCCACGACCATGTCAGGCTGGATCGGACGGCTGTCGCGCTGCTTCGCCAGTTCGGACCAGTCGTCGTCGGTGAACCGGTCCAGCCGCAGCAGCGGATGGTGTGTCAGGGCCCGGTTGTAGACCCGACAGTCGTGATAGTGGTTCTCCCCGCGTGCCACCCATTCCCGCAGGGTGCGACCGGCGTGAACCCGTTCCTTGACGTATTCCGCCGTCAGCTGCTGGAAATAGGCCTGACCCAGGTGGGTGGCGAAGTGGCTGTAGCCTGGCGGGTCGGCATCCTTGCCCTCCGCCACGCCTTCCTTCCGCAGGCAGCCATAGACGGCGGCCTTGACCGACCATGTGCCGACTTTCCAGACCATCAGGCCGCGGCGCTTCCGCTTGCCACGTGCGGTGATGTCGAGTTTTCCGGGGGCGTTGCCGATCTCCGGTGTCGTCCAGCCGGGCAGACCCTTCAGCGCGATGGCCCGCGGGCGACCGCGCACGAAGGCATAGACGGCGGACGTGTTGTAGCCACTGTCCACGCCGGTCAGGTCGATCGTCAGGCTGCCACCCGATGCCATCGGCCATGATTTCTCGATCAGGGCCGAAAGCCGGGTCCAGCAACCGGCATCTTCCTGGGCGGTGTCGCCAGTCAGGAAGCCGGCCTCCACGACCCAGCTTGTCCGGCCACGGCCCCAGGCCACGACCTCGTAGTACAGGCCATCCTTCTGGACATCGACGGCACAGGTCAGGACAAGGCCACCATGCGGCACCACACCCGGTTCCATCTGGACGCGGCGGGCGAACAGACGCTGCCAGTCCGGTGCGTCACCCCGTTCTTCCCACGCCAGGCC
>CAXBNO010000633.1:0-2045 GCA_963976775.1 uncultured Kordiimonadales bacterium | reverse complement strand
TGCGGATGCCGCTGGCAAAGATCTGCTGGCCCATCCGGTCCTTCAGAAAGGAACTGCCGCGCGCGACCGATGAACCGTTGATGGCCCCGGCCAGGTGGCCGACCAGGCTGGAGGCCACGCGCGGGTCGAAGACGACCGGCAGCTTGCCTGACGGCATCTTGCGCGCGCCGACACGTTTCACGGTCTTCTCGGCGGCGGTGCGGCCGACTGTTGCCGCATCCTCGAGCGCGGACATGTGGCGGACAGAGCTGAATTCATAGTCACGCTCCATGTGCCCTTCGGCGTCTTCCGCGATGACGGAGCAGGAAAGGCTGAAGCTGGATGTGGAGTAGGCTGCGGCAAAGCGGACGCCGTCGCCCCGGATGGCCAGCGCCACGCTGCCTGCGCCATACCCGGCGGAAGCCCCTTCGGACTGTTTCACGCCGTTGACGGACAGCGCGGCCTCCTCGGCGATGCGGGCGCTCTCGATCAGGCTCTCCACCTCCGGCACGGTCGGGTCATGCAGGTCCAGGTCGGGCACGGATGTGGCAATCTGCTCTGGATTGGCGATGCCGCACCACGGATCCTCCGGGCTTGCCTTGGCCATGGCAATCCCGCGCGCGGCAAGCGCGTCCATCATGTCCGGTTTCATGTCTGTGGAGGACACGACCGCCTGCCGCTTGCCGACCATGCAGCGCAGCCCGACATCGAAGCTCTCCGACCGTTCGATGTCCTCCGGCTTGCCCTGCCGGTACGACGCGCCCAGGGACCGGCTTTCCACCATCACCGCATCGGCTGCATCGGCGCCGCCCTTCAGGGCCCGGTTCAACAGATCGTCCAGCATTTCCAGGGCTCTGGCTTCGGCGGCGGCGCGATTGGTCATACGTGCAGGTTCCCGATCAGTTGCAGTCCGTCATATAGGCGTGTCGCCCGCCCTGCCACAAGGGGCGGTGCGCCCTTACCGGTACGCTGGTGATGCAGGCATGCGCACCCGGTATGGGCGCTGATCATGGCATTCCGGGGCCAATCCGGGTTATGACTGGGGCAGAGAAAGCCTGTCAGGGCGTTTAGCCCGCGACGGAGTTGCGCCACGCAGGGCGCGGAGACCGGATCTGACGTGATCGAGAAGTTGAAGAATCTGCCAGGCAATGTGCGTGGCGCATTGTGGTTGCTGGCGGCGGGCATATTCCTGTCCGCAATGGGCGTCTTCATCAAGATGGCGGCGGTGGAACTGCATCCGTTTCAGATCGCTTTCTTCCGCGCCTTCTTCGGCCTCTGCATCGTTGCCCCCTTCGCGCTGCGACACGGGTTGGGGACGGTGCGTACGTCACGCCCGATGCTGCACCTGATCCGGGGGCTGATCGGCGGCGTGGTCATGCTGTGCATGTTCTATTCGGTGGCGCACCTGCCGCTGGCGCAGGTCACGGCGCTCAGTTTCACGAAGCCGCTGTTCCTGATCCCGCTGGCCGTGATCTTTCTGAGCGAGAAGGTGCGGATGCGGCGAACCATTGCCACGGCCGTGGGTTTCATCGGTGTCATCATCATGCTGCGTCCGGGCGGGGAGACGGATCCGGTCGCCTTCGTGGCGCTGTTTGCCGCGGCCCTGATTGCCGGCATCACCATCATGATGAAGATCCTGTCGCGGCTGGATGCGCCGACGACGCTGGTCTTCTGGTCCAGCATCATCCTCAGTCTCTGCACGCTGGGCCCGGCACTCTGGTTCTGGAAGATGCCGAGCGTGGATGTCCTGCTGGTCCTGCTGGCGCTGGCCGTCTGCGGCACCATCGGGCAGACCATGCTGATCCGGGGCTATTCGGCGGGGGAGGCGATGGCGGTAACCCCGTTCGACTACGCCCGGCTGCTCTATTCGGGCCTGTTCGGTTACCTGCTGTTCTTCGAGGTGCCGGATGTCTGGACAGTCATGGGGGCCCTCGTCATCGTCGCCTCGACGCTGTACATCGCGCGGCGCGAGGCGAAGGTGAAACCACATGACTCACGGCCCGCGACCGCCACCTTCGATGGTCCGGCGGGCACCGGGACGACCTCCATGCAGTCAACGTCGGTCA
>CAXBNO010000632.1:0-2045 GCA_963976775.1 uncultured Kordiimonadales bacterium | reverse complement strand
CGGGATCGTGAAGATGTCCCCCGCGTCACACAGCGTCATCTGCTCGCGCAGGTCGACGCCCAGCTCGTAGTTGTAGGGGGTGTAGAGCGCCGAGATCTTGCGGATGCCCTGCGGCCCGAAGCGGGTGCCGGGGCGGTAGGTGGTGCCGCCGTCGAACGGCGCGCCGAGTACCGTGGCGTCGAAATGGCCGACGTCGGTCACGTCCTCTGCGTAGGGCGCCTTCAGGAAGGTGTTGATGCCGGCATAGTGGGGCAGTTCGCCGCGCGCGAAGGTCGGGATCGAGCGGTCCTCCACCGAGTCCGCCGCCGTCAGCCCCATGCGCAGGGCCCACTGCCGCTCCTTTTCCCATTCCTTCGACGGCAGTTCCGCCTCCGCCCGCGCCGCCTTCCAGCCGAGCAGCCTGGTCAGGTCAGGATGATGGTGCCGCCGGGTTTCCGCCGGGCCTTGCCGCATCGGCCTCACGGACTGCCGCTGCTGCCGTTTCTCGGTCGGATTCATGGGTCGGGTCATTGGAAGTCTCCCCCTTCTTGTCGCCAAGTCTGAAATCGTGGGTGATGGTCGCGCCATAGCGGCTGGGATCCTGGGGGTCCCAGCGCGGCTTGTCGAATACGACGACACGGGTACCGAGCTTGAAGGCCTCCGACAGGTCGTGGCTGACCATGAAGATGGTCATGCCGCTCTCCCGCCAGAGGTCGAGCAGGAAGTCATGCATGGACAGCCGGGTGCCCGGATCCAGCGCGCCGAAGGGCTCGTCCAGCAGCAGCACGCGCGGGCGGCGCACCAGCGCCTGGGCGATGGCCAGCCGCTGCTGCATGCCGCCCGAGAGCTGGCTCGGCCAGGCGTCGGCCACATGGGCCAGGCCCACCCGTTCCAGCGTCGCGTTCGCCTCTGCCTCGGCCTTGCGCAGGGCGGACCCGAACAGGCGTCCCAGGATCGGCGCATCGCGGAACGAGACCGGCAGGATCAGGTTGTCGCGCACGCTCAGGTGCGGAAACACCGAATAGCGCTGGAACACCACACCCCGGTCGGGGCCGGGTTCACGGGCGGGGCGCGCGTCGCCGATGTGAATGCGGCCCCGCGTCGGCAGTTCCTGCGCCAGCAACATGCGCAGGAACGTCGACTTGCCGCAGCCGGAGGCACCGACGATGGCACAGAAGTCGCCGTCCGCCACCTCCAGGTTCACCCGCTCCAGCACCGGCGCGTCACCATAGGTCTTGAAGACATCCCGGACGGTCACGGCGCTCACAGGCTTTCCCCTTCCACATGTGCCCAGCGGCAGGCGTGGCGCGAGGTCAGGCGCAGCGACCAGTCGATCAGGAAGGCCAGCACCGTGATCCAGAGGACGTAGGGGATGATGATGTCCATGGCGAGGTAGCGCCGGACCAGAAAGATGCGGTAGCCGAGACCAGCCTGCGCCGCGATGGCCTCCGACGCGATCAGGAACAGCCAGGCGGGGCCGAGTGACAGCCGCACCGCCTGGATCAGGCGCGGGGCAAGCTGGGGCAGGGCGACGCGGGTCACGATCTGCCAGGACGAGGCCCCGAGTGTCTGCGCCTTCACCAGCTGTTCCAGCGGAATCTCCAGCACCCGCTGCCCCAGGTCACGGATCAGGAACGGGGTGATGCCGACAATGATCAGTACGATCTTCGCGGTCTCCCCCAGTCCGAAGACGAGGAACAGCACCGGCAGCAGCGCCAGCGGCGGGATCAGCGACAGCACGGCGACATAGGACGCCAGCATGGAGCGCGCCAGCGGGAACAGGCCGATCAGCAGCCCGAAGACCACGCCGATGGCGGCGGCGCAGGCGACCCCGATGGCCAGGCGCTGCAGGCTGGCGGCCGTGTCCTGCCACAGCAGTATCTCGCCCGACCGGCGGTCCGGTTCGGTTGCCAGGGCCTGGGCCCGGTCGATCACCTTCTCCAGTGCCGGCAGCAGCTTGTCGTTCGGGTTGGCCGTGCGGCGGATGTCGGAAGCGACGACATAGGCCAGCAGGGTCAGCACGAACGGCAGGGCGGCGAGCACGAACAGCAGGGGGCGTCCGGGGC